>NZ_JBQQFC010000224.1:0-4165 GCF_052258445.1 Psychrobacter sp. T6-1 | reverse complement strand
ATCGAATCAAATAGTGCCCCTTCTCCAAGTAGTAAAAGGGGTAATTTTTTTTGAGTTTTAGCATAGCTTCTAATAAGTGTTTCATGCGCTTTTTGTGTTTTAAAACTTCCCACGTGAATAATATAAGAAGAATAGCTTGGCCTAAAGTCTGAAGCCATTTTGTTTATTTGAATTTGATCAATAGGATTGTAAATCGTTGTTGTATTAGCTATAGACAGTGTAGATTGAAAATCTTTTTCGACACCTTTACTAATACAAATACAAGGATGCTTAGAATAGTAGTGACTAATTTTTGATTCCTCTACTATTTTGCCTTGGTCTCTAAACATTTCTATTTTTTTAGAAATCGTATTTCTAATGACATGGGCTACGTTTGGTAGTCTACTGTAGTGCATTACCATATCAGCTTTGTCTAGATTTGATAACGTTAGGACTGGAGTTCCGATTTTTCTTTTGACGTAATGATCAACTTGTTTCGCTAACCACCAATATCCAATTTTTTCGTTGTCCATAGGGGTACGCAGTTTAAGATTTAATTGATGGTAGAATAAATTATCACCAAGCTCATAGGATACTTTTGGCTTAAAACGTAAAATATGCACCTCATACCCCAGCTCATGAAACCCCTGACCTAGAGTTAGTACCGATCGCTCAGCACCGCCGCCTTGTAGACAGTTAATAACTAGAAGTACTATTTTTTTGGATTTACTATTATCGACTTCTTGCACTGTAATGACGTTATTGAGCATCAAAAATCCTATAAACGATTAAGAGTAAAATAATTTTCTTGACTGTAGCGCTAGTAAGATGACACTACCGAATTTGTACAATTCATAAAGTCTAAGTACTGCTGTGCGATATTAACAGGTAGCAGTTCTTCGTTAAATGGCGCTCTAAACTGCTGAGGATCTTTCATTGCCTGACCCATTTTATCTGCTATAGCCTCTACATCACCCATAGCCATCAAGTTGTTCTTAGGTAATAACTCACTTGGCCCTGATGGGCAGTCCGTACTGATGACAGGTGTTCCAAGTGCTAGCGCCTCAGCAATGACCAAAGCAAACCCTTCCCAATCTGAGGTCAAGACCTTAAATTGAGCATGTTTAATAAAGGGATAAGGATTATCATGAAAACCTAAAAATATGACTTTGTCTTCGAGTCCGAGCGCTTGAACGTGCTGCTGTATACTTTCTTTATGTTTGCCCTGACCTAAGAGCAGCAGTTGCATGGTTTGATCAGTACGCGCATAGGCGTCTATCAAGAGGTCATGACGTTTAGCATCTTTAAAACTACCCACATGAATGATGTAGTTATCATACTTAGGCACAAAAGTATTAGCTTGCTTTTTTATAGCATCTCTATCGATAGGGTTATAAATAGCAGTAGTCGGTGTAATAGCGCCAAAGCTTTTAATAAAGTCCTGTTTTGCGCCTGCGCTAACGCAAATACAAGGGTGCTTAGCATATATCTCAGCCATTCGAGCCTTTAGCTGCACAGCGCTACTAGTCTTGTGGAACTTATAAAGTAGCGACACTGTATTATGAATCACATAGAAAATATTAGGCAATTTACTATAGCTCAAAATGCTATCGGCACGGTCCAAATTAGATAAAATCATATCAGGCTGGCCAATATGACTCGTCACGTACTTATCGACCGCGCTTGCAAAGATCTTATCACGACGCTCTTTACCAGGAATGAGCTTATAAGGTTTAAATTTGAGTACATGATAATTTAGATTCGGGTTTGTCTTGTATTGCATGAGCGGTTTAAACCGTAGAATATGTACCTCACATCCTAGCTCATAAAACCCTTGGCCTAGAGTCAATACTACGCGCTCAGCACCGCCGCCTTGTAGACAGTTGATGACCAGAAGTACTTTTTTTTTGAGTTTAGTGCTATCGGCTTTTTGCGCTGCAATGATATTATTTACCATTAAAGACCCTATAAACTATTTAAGATAATATGCTTTACCTTGGCACTAGCAAGATGATGACCCTACAGCATTTGTAGAGTCTACAAAGTCTAAGTATTGCTGTGCGATACTGTCTGGTAGCAAAGATTCATCGAACGTAGCATGAAACTGATCGGGATGGCTCATCGCTTGCATAAGCGTTTTAGCAATGACATCAACATCATTGACTGGCATCAGATTCCCTTCAGGCAATAGCTCGCTTGGACCCGATGGACAATCTGTGCTAATTACAGCAGTATCTAAAGCTAGAGCTTCTGCTATCACTAAGGCAAACCCTTCCCACTCCGAAGTTAACACCATAAATTGAGCGTGCTTAATATATGGAAATGGGTTTTCTTGAAAGCCTAAAAAGACCACCTTGTCTTCAAGTCCAAGCTCTGTCACTAGCGCTTTAATCTCACTTTGTAGCTTGCCCTGACCCAATAACAGTAGCGGTATGGATTGATCGGTTTTTGCATAGGCTTTTAACAAGACGTCATGACGCTTAGCTTCTTTAAAACTACCCACATGGATAATGTAATTTTGGTGATCGGGGACAAAAGCGTTTGCTTGTTTCTGTATGTTGTCTCTATCAATAGGATTATATATAGCAGTCGTCGGTGTGATGTCGCCAAAATTGTGCAAAAAGTCTTTTTCGACACCTTGGCTGACACAAGCACAAGGGTGTTTTGAGTAGATCTCAACAAAACGTTCTTGGGTCTGTTTAGCAAGCGCTGTCTGTCCAAACTTATGCAACAGCGACAAGGTATTGTGAATGACGTAGATGATATTAGGCAGTTTGCTGTAGCTAAGAATACTATCAGCGCGATCAAGGTTAGATAAGATGATGTCAGGATGGCCTATCTTGTTGCTGATGTAATGATCTAGCACCTGTGCATATACTTTATCACGCCGCTCCTCTCCTGGTATAAGCCTGAAAGGTTTGAACCTGTTTCTAAGTAAATGATAATTTAGATTCGGATTGAGCTCATACTCTATGCGAGGTCTAATCCTAACAATATGCACCTCAAACCCAAGCTCATAAAACCCTTGGCCTAAGGTCAATACTACGCGCTCAGCACCGCCGCCTTGTAAACATTTGATTACTAGTACCGCAATTTTTGATTGTGGCTTCATAAATAATAACCTTTAACTGCACTAAAATAACTGCTCTTACAGCTCTACTACATTAGCTCATCAGCGTTTAAATATTCTTGAAAGCAAAGACTTCGATGCTTTTGGACGCGTTACATTATTACCACTATAGTTTTGCTGAGTCTTTTTTGGAAAGCGGCCAAACGGCTCTATGCGGTAGTCATCGAGCTGATAACCATTTTCGAGTGCCTCGTTGTAATAGCTATCAAATAATTCAGCTAAATCTTTTCTAGGATGCGGCGAGACCTTACCATCAAACCAGTGTTCAAAGCCTTCTGCTTCAACTCTCGGTATAGCGTACTTATGACTAAACTGCGTACCCATATCTGAGTAATGCAAAATTCTGATATCGTCAATTGCTAAATCCTCACCATCGACTGAGTTATAGCTGTCTTGATACGGCTCAATCAGACGCTTGTTCTTTTTGAGAAGCTTCATCATTTTTTTATGACTGTCAGGATCTTGTTTAAGCTCTTTTATAGACGGTATGATAGATTGAGCTTTGGCGCAGTCCCACACACAGGTACATAACCTCGTCATATCAGCTTTAGTTTTGGCCGCAACTATTGACTTGCCAGTAATCGGATGCTGCCATAACTTAGCTAAGTCGTCTAAAATGACCACATCGGCATCCATATAAATGGCTCGTCCCGAAAAATCGCAATACTCAGGTATCGCCCAGCGAAATCCAGAAAAAGGCGTTGACCATTTAACCGTGTTCCAGCCCTCGCCTGTCTCAGGGTTTGAGTACCAAGGACTATTGGGATCACGTGATAATTGCATCCATACAATGTCGACAGAATTTGTAGTGTACTTGCGAATACTATAATCGAGAACCATCATCTGTTCTAAATCACAGTTATTTGGATCACATCCAACGAAGACCTTGATAGTGTCATCCTGCTTCATAGTTTTACCTGCTAGCTGCTTAATAATATTAGTTTGCGATTAGTCATGCTTGAACATATGTCGTCATCATTCCTTCCAGTACTCTTCTATCCAATCTACTGGTAGAATAAAATGGCGCAGATGACGTAGTGGTTTTTTGAGATTTTT
>NZ_JBQQFC010000223.1:0-4167 GCF_052258445.1 Psychrobacter sp. T6-1 | reverse complement strand
GTAGTTAAGCCGTAGGGTGCGCCTAGCGCATCATAGAATTAAATAGTTTATAGCTTCAAGGTTCTGGTTTAGCTAACGTGTCTTCTGTTTATTTCTTTGAGCTACATCAAAATAACCAATCGGTGCGCGGGGCGCACCCTACCCAACATTTTAATTATTCAAAAGCTTGATCTACAAAATAGATTTTGAAATCTAAATTATTGTAGACAAAAAATAAGTCAGCTCCCCAAACCATCAAAAGATGCCAAAGAAAACCAGCTCATTTTTATAACTTTATTTGTTCAGCTCTAATTCAACTGCAAAGATCCCTTTGCGCTCATCAACAGCTTAACCACATCATCACCACTGATGACGGGGAAGCGCTTGTCAATGTCTGACTCTGCCACGCCGTTATGTTTCATACACGCGCCGCAGACCAAGACCTGACCGCCTTTTTCGATAAAGGCTTCTAGCAGCTCGCCAGCAGGCTCGAAGGGATCGCCAATATCGACATTATCTAGCGCATTAGGTAAGGCTAGGTGTACCGCGTCTACCATCAAGATAACGGTTGCAGAGTGACCTTGCTTGAGGGCGACGCCTGCCATAGTAAAGGCGAGGGTGATCTTGCTTGGGTTTGAGTCGCTATTATCAAATAGCGTACCGACGTAATCTGTTTGCTTAGCCATATTATTATCCTTATTTTATAATGAGTTGAGCGGTGTACTCAGTATTATCTTAGCATTTATTATATTTATTTATATAGTGACTTGTTAGCTAAGGGTAGCGCTAAAGTTACCAAAAACTTACTCGGTAATTTTGCTCTCAATTCTGTATTTTTAAACATTTTAAATGCTTAAAAATCCTAAACGATCTCACCCATAGGCGGCCAGCGGTGATCCTCATTTGCGTCTATCCATTCTTGTACCCAAGGCTCAGGTGGTTTTAGCCAATCGGCTTGACCCAGTGCTGCAAGTACTTTCGCGGTCTCGACCAAGCTGCCTTTTTTAGTAATACCGGTTCGTAATAGAGCAGAGGAGCAAGGCTTGCCTTTGACCCACATGGACTGTTCAATATATATCCAGCGTGCATCAATACCGACGATTTGAGTTTTCATCGTCACTTTATCAAAGGCGCGGACACGTTTGCGATATTGAATACTCGTACCGGCCACAATCAGATTCCAACGTTGCTTGAACAATTGACGACCAAGCCCAGTACGTACGGCAAAGTTCATGCGACCCAGATCATATAGGGTCAGTATGCGCCCATTATTCATCTCAAAGTAATCATCGATATCCGTCAGCTGACAGCGAAACTCAATTTCACTGACCTCATTTAAGGTTAACGTCTGACCCTTTTTGACTTGCGACAGAGCTTGTATAAGTGAGATGGTATGACGAATAAAGGGGTACATGGTCTGCTCTCAAAACTTAGGGTAACGGAGGATAAGGTGGTCAGAAGCTCAAGTGGAGTTTTTTAGCTTTGAGCCATTGGTGGCCAACGATGTTCTTTATTGGACGCTATCCACTCTTGTACCCAAGGTTCAGGCGACACAACCAAATCAGGCTCACCTAGCGCTTTTAATACCTGTGCAGTTTCAATTACTCTGCCACCTTTTGTTACACCTGTGCGTAGTAGCACCGAGGAGCACGGCTTGCCCTTGACCCACATCGAGTGCTCAAGATAGAGCCAGCGCTCATCCATACCGACCAGCTGCGTCTTTATCGTCACTTTATCAAACAGGCGAATACGCTTACGGTATTGAACCGTGCTACCAGCCACCACCATACCCCAACGCTGTTTGAGTAGCTGCTTGGCAAGCCCTGTACGAATGATAAAGTCGGTACGCCCAATATCATAGACGGTCAACACGCGGCCATTATTCATCTCAAACATCGGATCGATATCGGTAAAGCTACAACGCACTGTCACTTCGCTCGTTTGCGTAAAGTCTAGAGGTTGCTGTTTTTTATTAGCGATGACAGCGTCAACGATAGACTTGGTATAGCGCAGGTAAGGATACATAATATAGTCTCAAAATTTTACAAGGGTAAGTGACCTAAGTAATGACGGCTTATGATTGATTAGAACCCACGCCAATGGCTTTAAAGTAAGCGCTGACGGTCTCGGGTATCCAATTGATATCAAATCTTGAGGTTTTGCTGTTGTCACCATTTGCGGACTTAGCATTTGCTGATTCGTTTTTGGCCTGAGATTTTTCTGAGCGATAACGCAAATAGCCAATATGACCGCCGTTATCCGTCTCGATAATAGTAACCGTGTCTGAGACATCGCCTTCGGTCGCGGTAAAGCCGATAAAGGGATCATCTTTGGCGCTGATGAGGAGTAGGGGGTGAGTCACATCGATTAAGTAAGGTAGCGCCGAGGAAGAATGGTAGTAGTCGTTATTGGAGCGGTAGCCGTGACGCGGGGCGGTAAAGATATGGTCAAAGTCGCTGATGCGATTGACGGCTTTGATAGAGGCGATTTCTTCTTCAGTGATATCGTTGGCGAGTGCTTTTTTGATAATAGGGTTGAGCAGGTACGGGGTATAAATCCGATGACTCAAAAAGCTATGCATACTCAGCGCAGCGGACGACATATCGACAGGTGCTGAGATCACCGCTGCCCCTTCGCAGAGGGCTTTATCGCCGTATTCACCCAGATATTTTGCCAGCGCATTACCACCAAGAGAGACGCCAACGGCATAGATATTGGCAAATTCTTCACGCAGATTTTGTAGCATATGGTGCACCTCTTTGGTATCGCCCGCGTTATAAAACACGCGACCATTTGCAGGTATACCGCCGCAACTGCGAAAGTGAGCGACGACGAAGTGCCAGCCTTGAGCATGTATCTGATACGCCAAAGCCCGCGCATAATGGCTATCGCTACTGCCTTCCATCCCGTGGAACAGAACGATCAATGGCGTCTGCTCTAAGGCGCTATCTGGGTTATCGATTGGATGCGCATCATAAAAGTCGTAGGCGATGTCTGTCTCGCACAAGGAGTCTGGTTTGACCACGCGGCGATACGTTGGCGTTTTGGGCGCAAAGAACTTGGGTAAGATGCTTTGCAGATGTGAATTGGTTAGCCAAAAAGGCGGCTTAAAGGGAGCGGGTTTAAAGGCTTTTGGGGCATTATGAATATACATAGTAGAATCTTATTAAAGTGGGATCAAAAGGATGAGTCATCATACCGATAGCCACTGGCAAAACCAACGCTTTTGAGTGAACGGGTGGTTACTCAAATAAGTGAGTCTTCTAAGCAGTTTAGTCCTCAAGCACCCGACCATCCATCGCCAAACGCTCTTTCAACGTTGCGATATCAGCGTCAGCGATGGTCACAGTCAGCGTGACCTGCTTACTATAGACGACATCATCAATATGACCCTGTAGGTCTTCAACGATATAACGACACTGCGACTCATGAGCGAAATCGGCAACGATCTGTACTTGCGTCATAGGCACATAAGGTTGCAGCGTCATCTCATCGACCACGGCTTGCGCTGATCCTGCGTAGGCACGCGTCAGACCGCCTGCGCCCAGCTTAATGCCGCCAAAATAACGCACGACGATAATAATCACATTACCGATAGATTTGTGCTGCAATACATTTAGTATCGGTCTTCCAGCGGTACCGCTTGGCTCGCCATCATCATCAAAACCTGCGCTCGTCGTATTGTTAGGATCGCCTATGATATAGGCCCAGCACCAATGCCGCGCATCTGGATATTGCGCGTGCAATTGTTCCACATGAAACATAGCCGCTTCACGTGAGCTGACAGGATAGCCGTAAGTGATAAAGGCTGATTTTTTGATATCAAGGCGAGCGCTGACGGCGGTTTTTGGGGTTTGATAGCTCATATAGTCGTGATGATATGCCTAGGCTGAGAGTGAATATGTTAAACTTGCCCCACTATAACAAATCAAATGGTAGCAAAAGCATGCGTTTAGATAAATTTATTAGTAAAGCCACTGAACTGTCGCGTAAAGAGTCCAAAAAAATCCTGCACGCCTCTGAGGTCACAGTCAACGACGAGGTCATCAAAGATCCAGGCGTGCATGTCGATATTGTCAATGATGAAGTGCTGTGGGCAGGCGAGCCGTTATCGGTGGCGACAGGCAATCGCTATATCTTGCTGCATAAGCCTGAAGGCTTTGAATGTACGCTAAAGGCCAAGGAATA
>NZ_JBQQFC010000222.1:0-4168 GCF_052258445.1 Psychrobacter sp. T6-1 | reverse complement strand
GCAGTACCGCGTTGAACGACATCACGTAGGATATCTGCCATCTCAAAAGCCACTTGCGGCTTTAAGATTCTAGGCGCCTGCGTAGCCATAACATATTGTACAACAGGCGCATCTAGGCGATCGGCTTTAGGCGTTGCATCATAGATAAGTGCTTCATTTTGGGCCGCTATCAGTGCCTCTTCTTCAGCATCTGTTCCACTATCGCCCTCAGCATCGTCCGTTTGCTCATCAGTGCTCTGTGCATCGGTGGTGTCGTCATCAACAGGCGTGTTAAAGGCTTCAATCAGGGCTTCATTGCGCTCATCGAGCAGCTCGTTAAAGCATAAAGCACACGCTTGTTGCGGATTCGCTTGAAACAAAAGCTTATTATCATAATTGTAAATTTGCTCAATAAAATAGGGCTGAACGCGGTGACCACCATTGGCAAAGGTGGCGTAGGCCGTTGCCATTTGCAGAGGCGTTGCTTGTCCTGTACCTAGTGCTAGTGACAAGGTTGTCGGTAGTTTTTCTTTATCCAAACCAAATTGATCAAGCAGGTCGCGAGTATCTGAGATACCTATCGCTTGTAGCAAGCGAATAGAAACTAAGTTGCGCGACAAATACAAGCCGCGGCGTAAGGTAATATCACCTAAGAAGCGCTCGTCAGAGTTTTTGGGTTTCCAGTCACCGGCTTGAATAGGACGGTCTGAGACAATGCTATCAGGACGATAGCCTTTTTGTAGTGCTGTGGTGTAGACAAGAGGCTTAATAGTAGAGCCGGGCTGACGCCATCCTTGTAGCGCACGATTAAATTTGCTGTGATTAAAATCAAAACCACCGACCAACGCATTGAGCGCTCCTGTCTCAGGGTCTAGCGAGACTAAGCTGCCTTGTACTTCAGGGATTTGTGCCAATTGCCAATTGCCATTCTCAGTCGGTATTACCCGAACGATGTCCTCTTCACTCACAACCTGACTGGCATTATTAGGATAGTAGCCAACGCGATCAGCGGATATATATTTGCGCGCCCAGCTCATACCAGACCAATTGACAGTGACGCTCTCACCTGAAGGAATAGTGGCCTCAAAGCTACGCGAATTGACCTTGGTGACTTTGGCTGGGGACATACTGCTATAACGTCGAAAGTTCTCTAACGACTCGCCATTAGCTTCGGCGCCGCGCCAGCCGTGTCTGTGCTCATAAGCAACAAGACCTTTGATAACTGCAGCTTCTGCAGCAGCTTGTGCGTCACTATCAATCGTTAATCGTACGCGCCAGCCGCCATTGACAACCTCTTCACCATAGCGGTTGACTAAAGCATATCGCGCCATCTCTGCCAAATACGGCATATTGACATCAAGTTTTTCTTGATAAAGTTTGAGTCCAATAGGCGAGTTGATGGCTTTATCATGCTGTGCTTGATCGATGTAACCTAGATCATGCATGCGTCCAATAATCCAATTACGGCGCGTCAAAGCACGATCTGGATTGGCAACAGGATTATACTTCGAAGGTGCTTTTGGTAGGCCTGCCAGCATCGCCATTTCAGCAACCGTCAAGTTCTCTAACGATTTACTGTAGTATTTTCGAGCAGCAGCGCGGATACCATAAGCGCCTTCACCTAGATAAATCTTATTGACATAGAGTGTCAAAATCTCATTTTTACTCAGCTCATCTTCCATTTTACGAGCCAAAAACAGCTCAGTTAGCTTACGATTAAGGGTACGCTCTGGGCTCAAAAAGTAATTTTTGGCAACCTGCATAGTAATGGTTGAGCCGCCCGTTTGAGTGTCATCATCGGTGACGACTTCGGTGACCGCGCGACCAAGACCTTTGATACTAATACCGCTATGCTGAAAAAATGAAGCATCCTCTGCTGCCAAAAACGCCCGCGTTAAATTCTGTGGAATCTCGTCATAAGTCACAGGCAGTGACATACGATTGCCGTACTGGCCGATGAGTTTGTCATCACGACTATAGATTTGCAGCGGCATCTCTAAACTTGCCGTTTTGATTTCTTGAATGCTAGGTAGGGTTGGGGATAGGTACATCGCCATGCCATAAAAACCAATCGGCACTGCCAATGCCAAGATGACAACCAATGCCAAAAAGGCAATAAAGAGCCCAACTAAGAAGCGTAAGAGATGAACGGTAGCATTTTTTTGGGTCATAATCAGACTTTTTAATTCAAATTTGCAACAGATGTTTTATTATACCTTGAACCAAATGCGCAGGTCATACTAAATGTGCAATATCTTTTCTAAGTGCTTGAATATGTCTGTTAAGTAAAGTATTGTACTAAATCATTACAATTCATTATAAAGTCGTACACTTCATACAAGGTATAGCGTTTGTGAGGTTATTTTCTTCTAAGAGTCAGCATTTAATTGGAGTGGACGTCTGTGCAACTTCAGTAAAGCTTGTGGATATACGACGTGTGCAGGGCGTATATCATCTAAAGTCTTATGGAATTGAAAGCCTAGCCTCAGGTGTGGTCGTTGACAAACTCATTGTAGATACCGAAATAGTCGGAGATACCATTGCTAGTTTGGCAAGGCGCTGTCAGGTTGCAGGTAGCAATGCGGCAACGTCAGTCTCAGGATCTGCGGTCATTACCAAAATCATCGATATGGATAAAAACCTAACTGATGTGGAACGAGAAGCACAAATTCGCCTTGATGCTGATCAGTACATTCCTTATCCGTTAGAGGACGTCAATTTAGACTTTGAAGTACAAGGCCCCTCTCTTATTAGTGATGAAATGGTACAAGTACTGCTCGCCGCCTCACGTTCAGAGAACGTCGATCAGCGCGTCGATGCGCTAACCTTTGGCGGCTTGCAAACCAAAATCATGGATATCGAAACCCACGCTATCGAGCGCGCTTTTGAGCTCATGGTCGACAATTTAGCCAATTTACCTGAGCTTGTGGCTTTGGTTGATATTGGGCACAATCAGACGACTTTGTATATTGCAAAAGATGGCGAGTTTGTTTATAGCCGCGAGCAACTCTTTGGCGGCGCGCAGCTCACTGAAGCGATTCAAAACCGCTACGGTCTTACCTTTGAAGAGGCAACCTTGAGCAAGCGTGAACGCACTCTACCTGATGATTATTATCCTGAAGTGCTGACGCCGTTCTTAGAAAGTGCTATTCAGCAAATCACGCGCTCATTACAATTTTACTTCTCGTCAAGTCAGTACAATAGTATCGATCACATTGTGCTAGCAGGCGGTAGTAGTGCCATCTCAGGCTTAGCTGGTATGGTGCAACAAAAGCTTGGCGTAAGCGTCAGTGTTGCCAACCCCTTTATCAATATGACCATTGACCCCTATATAGACAGCGAGCAGCTAGCGATTGATGCGCCTAGTCTCATGGGTGCATGTGGACTGGCGCTTAGGAGCTTTGACTAATGGCTCGTATTAACCTATTGCCTTGGCGCGCAGAAGAACGTGAACGTCGTAACAAGGAATTCATTACTTTAGTCGTTGCCGTGACTTTGCTGGCACTACTAGCGGCATTTGCATCATGGAGCTATTTTAACAATGAGTTAGAAGAGCAGCGCGACGCTAATGCGCTTATTGAGCAAGAAAACGCTCGCCTTGATGCCGTTTTGGTAGAGATCGACGGTTTAGAGCAGCGCCGTGAGGATATTATCTCTCGTATGCAAGTCATTCAAGATTTGCAGGGTCGCCGTCCTGTTCCTGTACGTTTATGGGATGATATTGCCAAAGCCATACCGCCCGCCCTTTATCTCAACAACTTTAAACGTGAAGGCGATATATTGACGCTGACGGGTCTTGCTGACAATCCAAACGTGGTATCTAGCCTGATTCGCAATCTCGATAGCAGCGAGTGGATGGGTAACTCTGCTGTTAGCAATATTCAGCAAAATATCAGCGCGTATGAAGCACCGCCCACACTCAATGAGCCGACCACGACAGGGGATGCGCCGCGTCCTGTCTACCCTGAGGACAGCTACGTACAATTTGTAGTGACGACTAAAGTACAGTCGGATACTGCTATCTTAGATGACGCTGCTGTAGCGGAGGGCACCTTATGAGACTCGATCTAAAAAAGCGTCCGTTTGGCGCCAAAAAGACGCCGATACGTAGCAAACGCCGCGCCAAAAAACCTTTTGATTTTAACGAGTTTCGCCGCAGTTTTCAGTCATTAGATGCTGATAATTATGG
>NZ_JBQQFC010000221.1:0-4176 GCF_052258445.1 Psychrobacter sp. T6-1 | reverse complement strand
TCTTTGGCTGCATTGCGGCTTATAATGATGCGGCTATGCGTGTAATCTTCCAAATCACCGCTGTGCGTTGAATACTCCCGAAATACATTCTTATCATGACCAAAGTCATCTAACAGCAATTTACAGCCTCGACTTGGGGCAATAAAGCGATCGCCACTACCGCTGATGGCATAGATAGGTATGTTGATTTTAGACATATGCTTTTTATAATTAAAACGGTCATCAAGAGCGTCGGTAGCGCCTAATGCGCTGCCGTTTTGTTTGAGCAGACTGCTTTTAAAGTTTTTATGCAAGTTCCAGTCATACCATTGCACCATCGTGTAATAGCTCTCGTTGACGGGACCTAATTTAAATGTTTTGGCAGGGATATAGCCATAGAGTCGATTGATTATTTTGGCGCTTATGACTTTTATGTAACTTATAGGGTTGAGGGCCGCGCCATATCCTTGGCAGGCAAATATAGTAGCGCTGCTTACCTTGTCGATGTACTGCTGATTTTGAATCAAAAACATGGTCAAACACAGCCCGCCGCCGCTATGAGTAACCGTGTGCACATGATCTAATTTTAGCTCATCGAATAAATAATCAAAGCTCGCTTTATAATCATAAAGGGCGATAGTTTCGAACTTATACTTATGTTTTGGTACAGGACTATGACCATGTCCGCGCCACTCCATGATGTAGCACGTATGACCTAAAGCAGCAAGATAACTAGCAATACCCATACACACGCCTTTATCTGAAAAAGTGCCATGCGTCAAAAACACATTTTGCCGCTTTGAGACATAGTGTTCAGGATTATCGTCAGCTACTGTCCAAAGTGCGGTTTGCTCATTATCAGACGTAGGAATTAGAGTTAAGTGCTTTGTTATCATGGAGAAGGCTCACTTGAAATAAGGCGTTTGTTGTTATTTTTATAGGGTATAAAATATTTGACTTGCCGCCTTAATCTTTGCAAATAAAGAGTTGTTGCAAATATAGAGTAGCGCTTGATAATTGACTAAAGCGTCTTAATATAAAGGTCAATAGTGATTGTAGTTCCCTTTATAAAAATTTTCGACACATTTAAACCCTAGTGGCACGGTCGGAATTATCTTTTAAATACGGTATACTAGGTAACATCAATTGACAACTTTTTATAGATAAACAACAGCGCTACACAGATTTGATATCCAGCATACTTTTACAATGATGACTAGATGCGCTAAAACAGCGTCTGTTTTAATTAATAGGAAGCATTATGAGCGAATACAACCCAAACGAAACTGCTCCAACAAGCCAAGATTCTGCTGAGTTTGAATCAGCATTAGATACTGAGCAAACTGAAACTAAGAGCAATATTACTATTACTGAAGCGGCGCAAGGTTACTTAGCGGATTTATTAGCTAAGCAAGATACTGACGGCATCGGTGTGCGTATCTTTGTTGAGCATCCAGGTACGCCGCGTGCTGAATGTTGTATGGCGTACAACCAGCCAGGTGAAGAGGACAGCGCAGATTTAAAGTTCAGTTATGATAGTTTTGCTGCCTTTATTGATGCCGCGTCCGTTCCGTATTTAGAAGATGCGGTCATCGATTACAATAAAGATCGCTTTGGTGGTCAGTTAACGTTTCGCGCGCCAAATTCAAAAGTGCCAAAAGTCGGCGCGGATGCCAGTGTCGAGGAGCGTATCAACTATGTCTTGCAATCTGAGATTAACCCAAGCCTAGCGGCGCACGGTGGTGACGTCCAGTTGCTTGAGCTGATCGAAGAAGAGGGCGTTGGCCTTACCGCGGTACTCAAATTCGGCGGTGGGTGTCAGGGCTGCTCAGCGGTCGATATGACCTTGCGTCAGGGCGTTGAGGTGCAGCTTAAGCAGCAAATACCTGAGCTGACTCAAGTCGTTGATGAGACTGATCATACGCTGACAGAAAACGCCTATTATAAGTAGATATTCCTTATTGGAATTAGCAAAGCAAAGACTTATGGTTCTTTTCATAAAAAAGCTGGGTTATTATAAACTCAGCTTTTTTTATGTACAGCTTTTAAGAGTGCGTTTAACCAACCCTAATAATGATCAAGGAATGTATTATGAGTGATGACCAAACAGCCCCAGCCCAACGTCTAGAAACCCTCGCTATTCATGCAGGCTACAGTGTTGAACCGACGACCAAAGCGGTCGCTGTCCCTATTTATCACACCAGCTCTTATGCGTTTGATGATACCCAGCACGGCGCTGACTTGTTTGATTTAAAAGTGGCGGGCAATATCTATACGCGTATCATGAACCCGACTAACGCCGTTTTAGAAGAGCGCGTCGCCGCATTAGAGGGCGGTATAGGCGGTCTGGCGGTAGCGTCAGGCATGGCTGCTATCACTTATGCGGTGCAGACGATTTGTGAGATGGGCGATAACATCGTGGCGGTATCAACCTTGTATGGCGGTACTTATAATCTATTTGCGCACACTTTGCCGCGCCAAGGGATCGAAGTGCGCTTCTTTGATCATAATAATCCTGAGTCTATTCGCGACTTAATCGATGACAAAACCAAAATGGTCTTTGCCGAGAGTATCGGTAATCCACTAGGTAATATCATCGATATTCAAGCGGTCAGTGATATCGCGCATGAGTACGGCGTTCCTGTCTTTATTGATAACACCGTAGCTACGCCTGCGCTATGCCGTCCTTTTGAATTTGGTGCAGATATCGTCATTCATTCTTTGACCAAATATATGAGCGGTACGGGCACTTCAATCGGCGGCGCTATTATAGATAGTGGCAACTTTGCTTGGGGAGATTATCCAGAGCGTTTCCCGCTACTAAACACACCAGATGTGAGCTACCACGGCGTTAACTTCGTCAAAGACGTCGGCGCGGCGGCTTTTATTGCGCGTGCTCGCGTAGCTCCGCTACGCAATACCGGTGCCGCGCTCAGTCCGCTTAATGCCTTTAGTATCTTGCAAGGGATAGAGACGCTGAGCCTGCGTATGGAGCGTCATGTACAAAACGCACAAGCGGTCGCTGAATATCTACGTGACCATGACAAGGTCGCTTGGATTAAATATGCAGGTCTAGCAGATCACCCCGATCATGAATTGGCTCAGAAGTACATGAAAGGTACACCATCTGCGATCTTAACTTTTGGCGTCCGAAGTGATAAAGAAGGGGGAGGTCGTGAAGCGGGCGCACGCTTTATCGATGCCCTGCAACTCATCACCCGCCTAGTTAATATCGGTGATGCCAAATCTTTGGCAAGTCATCCTGCAACGACCACTCATCGTCAGCTTAATGGTCAAGAGCTTGAGCAAGCTGGCGTGAGCGAGGATATGGTACGTTTATCAATTGGTATTGAACATATCGAAGATATCAAGGCTGATTTGGAGCAGGCGTTGGCATCAGCGTAAGTTAAATAGTGCTAAAAAAGCCCGTATCTTTCTGGATACGGGCTTTTGTTTTGGAGTGCTGTGGTTTTAAGATAACGTAAAGCAAAGTTGTCGCATTTAAACCGTTAAGACGCGCTTAGCAATGTCTTTATAATCTTGTGAGCTAAGACGCGGCCCAAACTGTTGAATCACCTGCGCGGATATTTCACTCGCCAAACGACCACATTCAGGCAGGCTGTAATGCTGCGATAACGCGTATAAAAACGCACCCGAGTAATTATCACCCGCGCCATTGGTATCAATGACATTACTTACCGCAGGCGTAGGCAATTCATGGATAATAATATCGGTCTGGTTATCGCCACTTTGTGCGCTGCCAGCTTGCGCAATAATAGTATCATTGGCACTATCGGTCACTACCGCAATTTGGCAGTACTCAAGTAGCGCACGCGCCGCTGCTTTGGTCTGTTTTTTGTCAGTAAAGGCTTTGGCCTCTTCGCTATTGCAAAATATCACCTCAACCTTGTTGCCGAGCATATTAAGCAGACCGTCTTTGGCGAACTGCACCACAGCAGGGTCGGCAAAACTGACCGCAATCTTGGCGCCGTTGATGCCCGCTTGTTGGCGCAACTGGGTCATCGCAGGTTGAATACCCTCAGACATCGCTAGGTAGCCTTCTAGATACAACCAATCCGCTTGAGTCAAGGCATCAAAATTAACGTTGTCTGCGGTAATCTCGCTTGAGGTGCCAAGATAGGTCTGCATAGTACGCTCGCCATCTTCGGTCACTGCCACGACGCAGGAGCCTGTTAC
>NZ_JBQQFC010000220.1:0-4179 GCF_052258445.1 Psychrobacter sp. T6-1 | reverse complement strand
GCTGACCACAAATCGACTCAAACTGTCCCTGCTGCTGCCAATCATTGACTGTCATCATAGGATTACTCCTCAAATGAAGGATCAATACGGCGCAGCTTACGTAGTAGTGCAGGCCATGCAATATCGCCACCCGCGCCTTTGGTGACCTCTTTTGACGCCGCTTGGATACCTGCCAATATCTGCGGCGGTATATGGGTGAGTTTATTGCCGCCACTCTGGGCTTTGATTTGTACCTCGCACGCTCTTTGGGTGATATACATAAACAAGAACGCATCGGCGACGCTGCTACCACAGGTGAGCAAGCCATGATTACGCAAAATCATAAAATTAGCATCGCCTAAATCGTCCACCAAACGCACCTTTTCCTCAGGATTTAGAGCAACTCCCTCGTAGTCGTGATAGGCCAGATTAGATAACGGAAATAGTGATTGCTGCGACAACGGCAGCAGGCCATCTGTCTGCGCGGATACTGCAACGCCATCACTGGTATGGAGATGGATCACGCAATGAGCGTCATGACGAGCATTATGGACCGCGCTATGGATAGTGAATCCTGCTGGATTGATATCGTAGTCTGAATGTGCGACTTTCTCGCCTGCTTGATTGACTTTGACGAGGTTGGAAGCAGTAATCTCTTCGAATAATAGTCCGTAAGGATTGATCAAAAACTCGTCTTCGGTATCGGGCACGCGCGCTGAGATATGAGTGAAGACCAAATCATCCCAGCCGTACATCGCGATGAGCCGATAACAGGCAGCAAGGTCGACTCGCATTTGCCATTCTGACTCGCTGACTTGATCTTTGATGCTGGCTTTTGTATTTGTCTCGTTTTGCATGGTGTCATCCTTGACGGTTGTAGTCTTGTTGTTAAAGATAGTGTATTTCAAACTTATACCTTAAATAGAATAAAGGCAATGACGTTCTGCGTATGAAGCGGTCAACTCTTTTTGTGATAGGCGAATAAAGTCAGTTGTTTTTCGAGTGTTTAGGATGATTTACTAACAGCTGTCTATTGATTGCTAATGCTCACTTTTTTAGCAAATATGAAACCCCCTAGCAATAGAAGATAGTTATAAAAAAATGCAAAACCTAGCTACTAAGTTCTTGAAAAACAATGTATAACTGGCTCATAGAGTTTTACTTGTTATATAAAGTATGGACTGCTCTCAAATTTAGATGTCAAAGCTTACAAAGGAATGTAGCTTCATGAGCGCTCACTGTCTCGCCCAAAAGACATCTCACCCCTTTGCCTTTTTGATACTGCCTATAGTGATAATGAGCGCAGCGCAAACCAGTCACGCTGCCAGTTATGTCATCAATCCTGCCAATACCAATGTACGCTTCGCTATTGATCGTTTTAAAACCAATGCCACAACGGGCGGGTTTTATAATGTCAAAGGTCAGTTGCAATATGATTCCAGCGCCATGACTGGCGACATCTCATTAGTTATTCCTATCAACTCACTTAATACTGGCAATCAAGCTTTTAATAGTAAGCTGACAGGGCCTGACTTTTTTGATGCGCAAAACTTTCCTTTGGCTCAGTTTAAATCGACTCGCTGGTATTTTAATCAAACAGAGTTGGCGCGTGTCGATGGCAACTTAACCTTGCACGGTCAGACGCACCCTATTAGCCTAAAGGCCACTGAGTTTACCTGTAGTATGAATACCACTATGAGCCGTGAGATTTGCGCTGGTAATTTTACCGCGACCATAAATAGAACCAGATGGAATATAGATAAATATGCTTGGTTTGGACTCACCAAAAATTTAAATCTAAATATCAAAGTAGAAGCGGCTAGAAAGTAACTAGAAAGTAACTAAAAATTGGCTACTAGGTTAGAATAGTTTTGGTCAGAGTGAATAATAAGGATATTATGAAGCCTCTTTTTATAATGATGGCGGCACTGGTTGCACCTTTGGTTGCCAATGCGGCTATAGCAGACAGTATAAGTGTCCAAAAGACGTTGCCGCCTAGGATAAGTCTGCCCCACGTCAGCCCAGTCAATAGCGATCTAGCCAATCGCGGCGCTTATGTGGCGCGTACTGCTGATTGCATGGCGTGTCATCGTGAGGACTATAGTGGCGGCGTTGCTATCGAGACACCCATTGGCAATATCTACTCAACCAATATTACCTCGTCCAAGATTTATGGTATCGGTAATTACACCGAAGCTGATCTGGCAAAGGCATTGCGTAAAGGTCGCGCGCCTAATCACCAAATTTATCCTGCTATGCCCTACCCGTCATATCATGGTATGAGCGATGCTGATATCAGCGCCTTGTTTGCCTACTTTCAAACTGTGCCGCCCGTAGAAAAAGCGCCTGAAAAAACCACTCACTTGCCTTTTCCGTTAAATATACGCAGTCTGATGCTCGCGTGGAATGTCATCAATGTGCCCTCAACCGAGAACCGCGTAGGTCTGACGCCTGTAGAGCAGCGCGGTGAATATCTAGTCAATAATCTAGAGCATTGCGGTACTTGTCACACCCCGCGTAATCTCACTCAAGGTCTAGATAAAGATCGCTATCTCTCTGGCGCGCCGCTCGGTAAGTGGTTTGCGCCTAACATCACCCCTGATAACGATACGGGTATTGGACGCTGGAGCGAGCTCGATATCATCACCTATCTACGTACAGGCAAGCTTGATAAACGAGCTTATGCGGGCGGTCCAATGGCAGAAGCGGTCGCTCATAGCACCCGTTATTTGACGGATGACGATTTGATAGCGATGGCGAATTATCTAAAAGTCATCCCTGCTATCAAGACCGATGACTACCTAATACCCGTCAACATCGCTCGTTTGCCCACGCCTATTAGCGACTCTATTACCTATGACTTGTTAGAACAAGAAGACTATCTAGCCAAAGCTAAGACGACCCCTACTATTAGTACTAGCACTATCAATAACAGCAATTCGCCAAAGGGCTTGTACCTGACTCATTGTGCCAGCTGTCATGGTGTCGATGGCTCTGCGCAGCCCGATGCACGCTATGCCGCTATCGTCGGTCTGAGTAGCATTCGCCGCGCCAAACCTGATGCGCTGATTGGCGTTATCGCCTTTGGGGCAAAAGGCGCGTTCAATACCGCTCCCAAAATGCCAGGGTTCAAAGAAGATTTAAGCCACGCGCAAATAGCGAGCATCAGCAACTATGTGCGCGTTACCTTTGGCGGCTTACCAAGCAGTGATGTCAGTGCGGCTGAAGTCAAACGCGTCATTAAAGATAAAAGCTAAATTGTTAAATAAAAAAAGTCGCTGATTATAAATTCGCTTGAGTGACTATTACTACTATTAAGCACGATAAGGATAATAAGATGAATGATTTGCTGCCATCTCCTACGCGCCGTCAACTGCTTGCGATGATAGGCAAGACTGCGGGCGCGGCGGCTATGTATCAGGCGATGACGACTTTAGGTTTCGCATCAGAGTCTAGCTTTAAACAAGAGATGACTTTAAAAGGCGCGCCTGCTGGTGCTAGTATTGTCATCCTTGGCGCAGGTTTGGCGGGTCTTACAGCAGCCTATGAGTTACGTAAAGCGGGCTATAAAGTCACGGTTCTTGAATACCAAAACCGCGGTGGCGGACGTAGCTGGACCTTAAATAGCGGCGATAAATATACCGAGCTTGGCGGCGAGCAAGTCACTTGCAACTTTCAAAAAGGCAATTACTTTAACGGTGGGCCGTGGCGACTGCCTATTCATCACTACGCCGTTTTTCATTATTGCAAAAAATTCAATGTCGCTTTGCAACCCTTTATCCAAACCAATGACCGCGCTTATTTGCATCGTACCAATCACTTCAATGGTGCACCCCAGCGTTTAGGCGATGTGCAAAACGATATCCGCGGTTATGTCTCCGAGCTATTATCCAAAGCGATGAACAAAGGCAGCTTGGATGATGCGGTCACTACAGAAGATAAAGAAAAGCTACTCGTCGGACTCAAAGGCTGGGGCGTGCTCGACAATAATTATCGTTATGTCAAAAGTCATGAGACCAGCAAGCATCGTGGCTATAGCGTCTATCCGGGCGGCGGTTTGATGCCTGACGCGCAGCCATCGACGCCGATACCAAGGGATAAACTTCTCAATTCAGAGATGTGGGCCGATATCTATAACAATTACACGGTACACGTGCATCAGCCTGCGATGTTTCAGCCCGTAGGCGGTATGGGCAAAAT
>NZ_JBQQFC010000219.1:0-4182 GCF_052258445.1 Psychrobacter sp. T6-1 | reverse complement strand
TCAGACTTGGCCAAAATATTTGCCACGCGCTTGTTAGATTCTGCAAGCATACCCGCTTGAGGCAGCTCACTAAAAGCTTGTACCGCGCGAATACGTTGATCAAAATCAAGCGGCATGTGCGGGTTGATCGCTTGCACTGCTTGAATGGTATCGACGCTGACGCCTTGCTCGGTATACATTGCCCGATAGCGCGAGTTCAAAAAGGTCATGACTTGAGTAAAAGCATCACCCATTTTGGCAATTTTGCTGCCGCTCTTATCGCTATAGCCTTTAATCGCTTGCTCAACGAGCGCCACCAGATTAATCGGTAACTGCTTTTCGATCAATATACGCAAAATACCGATAGCTGAGCGGCGTAAGCTAAATGGATCTTTTGAACCCGTCGGCGCTTGATCTATCGCAAAGATACCGACTAAGGTATCTAAACGATCTGCCAATGCTAAGCAAATACCAATCGCGGTTTGCGGCAACTCGTCGCCGCTGAATTTGGGCAGATACTGCTCCTCAATAGCGGCTGCGACAGCTTCTGGCTCACCATTCAAACGCGCGTAATAAGTACCTGCAATACCCTGCAATTCAGGATACTCACCCACCAGTGAGCTGGCCAAATCTGCTTTAGACAGTATCGCTGCCCGTACCGTCTCATTGATATCTATGGTATGGCCTTGCTCTTGCATCAAAGTGGCGATAAAAGCGGCAAGTTTAGCAATACGCTCAGATTTTTCCCAAATCGTCCCAAGCTTATCTTGGAACACCCGTGTTTTTAGACTTTCCGTCAGTGCAAACAACGGCTGTTTTTGATCTTGCAAAAAGAAGAACTCAGCATCGGCCAGGCGCGGGCGCACCACTTTTTCGTTCCCTTCGATGATTTGATTGGGATCTTTTGATTCGATATTGGTGATAAAGATAAAGTAAGGCTGCAATTTGCCTTGTTTGTCCGTTAAGCAAAAGTACTTTTGATCCGCCTGCATGGTAGAGATCAGCGCCTCTTGCGGTACTTGCAAAAAGCGCGGCTCAAAACTTGCGCGCAGGGCAATTGGGAAATCTACTAAAGCAGTCACTTCATCTAGTAAATCCTGCGGAATAATAGCATTAGCATTGACCTCATCAGCTAATGTTTTAACTTGGTTTTTGATTAGCATCTGACGGGTATCAAAATCTGCAACGACTTTGAGCCCTTTTAATAAGCCCTCATAGTCATTAGCATGAGTAATAGCGTAGTACTCAGGACTATGAAAGCGATGACCGCGCGTTTGATTGCTCGTATTGTGGCCTTGAATCGTCGCCTCAATCACCGTGTCATCCTGCATCAATACTACCCACTGCACAGGGCGAACAAATTCCTCGCGACTGCTACCTGCGCGCATACGCTTGGCAATCGGCAAGTTATCTAATGCCGTTTGAAAGATACCAGGTAATAGCTCTGTCGTCGCGCGGCCCTGTATTAATTGCTCATAGCCGACATAATCGCCTTTGTCAGTATTGATAGTGATAAGCTCACTGGCCTCGATACCTAATCCTTTGGCAAAGCCCATCGCCGCGCGTGTCGGATTACCATCGCTATCGAAAGCCGCTTTTATCGCAGGCCCACGTTTTTGCTCGCTGCGATCAGGCTGGCTTTGTGCTATACCCTGAATCTGAATCGCCAAACGGCGCGGCGCGGCAAAGGCCTTGATACTATCAAAGGTAATATCAGCCTCATCTAATTGCTCTTTAACACTATGCTCTAGCGCATTACGTAAGGGTTTTAGGCTCTTTGGCGGTAGCTCTTCACAGCCTAATTCAAATAATATGGTACTCATAATGGACTCTATTTTTATAAATTCTTAATTGATATAAAAGTGTTAGTATTCATCTATTTGCGGTAAATCATCTGTAATGCTATGCCAAGGCGCTTTACTAGCAACAAAGATATGACGCTGGGGCGTAACTTGCGGATCGTTATCTAAAGTACCTAGTGGAAACCCTAGCACCTCAGGCTTGGCGTCAAACTTGGTATACATCTGTGAGCCACAAACCCTACAAAATCCTTTGTACTCACCTGATGATGACTCATAAAACGTCAGTAGCTCTTGACCTTGAGTCGTCTGCCAATCTTTTGTCAATACCACACCGCGAGTTCGAAACGCACTACTATGCAGCTTGCGACACATCGAGCAATGACAGTTTAGAACATCGGTTATGTCACCGCTGATCTGGTACACAATACCGCCGCAAAGGCAGCTGCCATAATGATTCATACTTTGCTCCACAAGCTTATTACTCGCTCTCAACTTTTGGCAAATACTTATCTAAAGCCGCTTGGCGATGCTCATCATCTGCAAGCGGGAAG
This sequence comes from Psychrobacter sp. T6-1, assembly GCF_052258445.1. Lineage (NCBI taxonomy): Bacteria > Pseudomonadati > Pseudomonadota > Gammaproteobacteria > Moraxellales > Moraxellaceae > Psychrobacter > Psychrobacter sp. T6-1. The sequence continues at coordinate 1,850 of NZ_JBQQFC010000219.1, read as the reverse complement.
CCGAGCTTGGCGCGCGCCTCGACGTAGCCAAAAGCGACTTTGCGTGCCAGCGTACGTACGCGCAAAATAAAGCGCTGACGCTCGGTTACTGAGATTGCACCGCGCGCATCGAGTAAGTTAAAAGCGTGTGAGGCTTTGAGCACCATCTCATAAGCAGGTAGCGGCAACCCTACGTCAACGAGCTTATCTGCTTGCTGCTCATAAAAGTCAAACATCTGCCCCATCATAGGCACATCTGCGTGCTCAAAGTTATAGGTCGATTGCTCCACCTCGTTTTGGTGAAAGACATCGCCATAAGTCACGCGGCCAAATTCGCCATCGGCCCAGACCAAATCATAAACGCTATCAACACCTTGCACATACATGGCTAGGCGCTCAAGACCGTAAGTAATCTCGCCTGTCACGGGGAAGCATTCGATACCGCCGACTTGCTGAAAATAAGTAAACTGCGTGACCTCCATACCGTTGAGCCAAATCTCCCAGCCAAGGCCCCACGCGCCAAGCGTAGGCGACTCCCAATTGTCCTCAACAAAACGCACATCATGCACGAGCGGATCAATACCGATCGCTCTGAGTGAGTCCAAGTACAGCTCTTGGATATTGGGCGGATTGGGCTTGAGCACGACTTGAAACTGATAATAATGCTGCAAACGATTAGGGTTGTCGCCATAACGACCGTCTGTTGGACGACGCGAGGGCTGAACGTAAGCGGCGTTCCAGCGCTCAGGCCCTAAAGAGCGCAAAAACGTCGCCGTATGAAACGTCCCTGCGCCCATCTCCATATCGTAAGGCTGCAAAATAACGCAGCCTTTTGCCGCCCAAAAGCTTTGTAGCGTCAAAATCAGATCTTGAAACGTCATCGGTTGCGTGTTTTGGTCTTGGGTCATATCTTGACTGGTCATAATAATCACTATGAATGAGGATGTTTAAAGTATAGAAACTTGCACAGTTTTTTGCTGCCAAGTTATAGTGTGCTCACCTTACTAAAAATTGATGATTTTATCTATATTTACGGCAACTATATTTATAGTTAAAGAACCTATTAATTATATTGAACATAACAAAATCTAAGCAAAAAAATACCCAGATGAATGAACATCTGGGCAGGAGGAAAAGTATATCAGGCACCCTGTTTGGTCAGGATTTTATTTTTTTATAGGTTGTACGTTTTATTAATGATGCTTAGCTTACTGATAAGATTGACTACTTGCTTTTGGCATAATAATCCAAAGAATCACATAGATTAAAATACCAGGTACTGCAGCGCTCAAAGTTGATACTAAAACAAACAATACTCGTATCCACGTAGGCGACCATCCAAGGTACTCTGCAATGCCGCCCATCACACCTGCAATCATACGGTTGTTGGTAGAACGATGTAACTTTACTAACTTAGCCAAATCTGACTCCTTCTTTATATTTTCTGTTATTTGTAAACTGACAATGCACCTTATACTTATTTTATGACTATTCTTGTTGTTGTCAGTACTTTTAACTTATGAGTAATTATAGCAAGTATCTCTATATAGTCTGTTGATAGTGTAAGTGTGCTTTGTGCATATTGTGCTAATTAAGGTTGCTACAATCTGTCATTACAGCGAGTAAATAGCTGATTTTAAATAGATATTTCAAAATGTTTCAAAGGTATTTTGTTGCTCAATTATTACCTGCTCTTGCTGCAATGATATATAATTTGGCAGTCTTTAAATACAACATTAGGGCGTGTTGAACATTCAACCATGGCACTGCTGATCGCTGCTAGTTTATCAAAGCTGTGTTCCAGACACGGCGCAAGTCGAAGATAATGTCTAGACCTTAGCTAGACTTGCAACACACTGCTTATATAGAGC
>NZ_JBQQFC010000218.1:0-4192 GCF_052258445.1 Psychrobacter sp. T6-1 | reverse complement strand
GGTTCAACTTAAATCACTTAGCAGATAACATCCAACCCGTAGCACCTAAGTAAGTAGCACCTATGTAAATATCTGATTTTGATACAGTTTTATAAATTCTAGCTATCAAAAAAGGGCTTATGAGTAAACATTACCAGCCCTTGAGACCTACACATAGATATTTTGCGTCTGCTTTGTCTATATTAGAGACATGCGCCTAAGCAAAATATTTAGCTGCATATAGTAATGCAGCGTTGTATTCATGTAAAGCAAATTGTGAACTTTTTATTTGTGATAAATACTTGATTGTGATAGGGAACGTATATAAATGTGAGGGTACAGCGATAATAAAGCGATAAATATAATTTGTAAGTACTTTATAACTGCTAAATATTTGTTAGATTTTACAACATTTTCAAAATAAATACCAACATTACTGCGAGTATTTAGCGCCTAATTGGTATCTCGTTAGACATTAACTTATCAGTCCAAACGTACTAGTTAGTTTAGTCGTACCAGCATCCAATTGTAGCTCATTTGCATAACAATAAAGCCTGCAAATAGTGCAGGCGCTGACAACGGTTTTATAAGTATAAAGATTAAAGCAAAGCCAAAGGCCGTCAATACCCATTTGACCGCCTGACCGCGGTAAAGCTGTCTAACAATATGCTCACGCGCACGAAATCCAGTATGCCTAAACACAAATAAGGTAAAGATCATTTGAGTTGCAAAACTTAGGACTGCACCAAGAGCTACTCCTTGAACGATCAAAAGATCGCTTCGTAGCCAAACGATATCTAGCAGCCAAGCTAGAATAATCAAAATCAGCAGTATCCAAACTTGACGTTTGATATGGCGCCCTATCTGATCTTTTTGATTGCGTTTGGCAGGCTGGGTCATTAGTTACCTTGCTAAGTAGAGTCTTACTAAGTAGAGTATCGTGCTTATTTAAACGGTATGACTTTTCTATAAAACATCACTTGCCTTGTATCAGCCGCTTATTGTAATAACCATGCGTTACTTTGGCAAGATAAACGCTGTGCTCCACTGTTTGACTGCTACAACAGCTAAGCCATCAAGCCGTTACAGCAATTAATCAATACAACGGCGCATCTGCTCCGCCATTTGTTGCCAACCTATAACAAAGTCTGTACTGCTGCTCATGTCTTCTGCTTGCACCGTCGTTTTGACTGGTTGGAGTTTGGCGAGTAAGCCTTTGGCAGGATCGCTTTGAGTGACTAGGCACATAGTCGAGTTAGGGCGCTGCTCGTTCAACTTACGCAACTGACTGGCCTTTGGTGACAGGTGATGATCGGTTGTTAGACTACCGACGAGCTGTAGGTTTAAGCTATTCTCGATATAATGATATGCATCATGATACGCCCAATACGGCTGAGCGGTTTTTGAGCCTGATTGTACGCTTGTCACTGCCCTATCCATACGTTGAGCGAATTTTTGCGCATTGGTCTGATATAGATTCTTGTACTGCGGATTGGCGTGGCTATGTATGACGGCTAAGGCGCGTGTGATCGCTTTGGCATTTTGCGGATCAAGCCAAATATGGGGGTCTAAAGTATTGGGGATAGATTTGGCTTGCGCATCACGTAGCGGATAACGCTTAAAAGCATCAAATTTAAAAAGCGCAATGGCATTGGGTGCCCTATTTAAGCTGCTGGCCAAATTATTCTCTAGAGGCTCGCCAAACCAAACCACAAATTTGCTGTCTTGAATGGCTTTTATATCGCGCGGACTGATACTGCCGTGATGACCGACCTCCCCTGCTTGCAGCAGCTGCTTGGCAGGCGGCGCGCCTGCGGTTACCGCTTGGCTTAGTAAAAATAGCGGATAATTACTGACTGTGACCGTAGCAGCTTGTACGCTTATTGCCATAAATCCAAGCATCATTATAGCGGTAGCGAAAAAATAACGCTTAGCCAGCTGAGAGAACGTTCTTAGTACACTAGCTAAAGATTTATGTACAATGAAAAAATTAATCCGTCTAATGGTTAAAAAAAACGTACTCATATTGCAATCCTATAAAAGTCTGGGCTATCGCAAAAGTAGCTATCAAAAACTAGGTAGCACAAAGACAGCCAAAAAAGCGATTAGCTTCTAATTTTCATTATGTTATACTATAACAATAAAGAACGCTACCTTAAAACATCAAACTGACTTAGGAGCTGGTATTGTGACAACTTGCATGCATCCACACGATGTACAGGATTTTACAGTATCTGATATCGCAGCACGCATAAATGCAGCTAAAGAGCAATGCCGCAAGCGCTCGGTACGCTTTACGCCGCTGCGTGAGCAGATATATGATCTGGTATTGCAAGCCAATAAACCAGTAGGCGCTTATGATCTCATCACTCAGTTGCAGCATAGGCGCTCATCTGAGTCTGATACCTCAGTCAATCAAAACCCATCAGCAAGTAAAAATGTTGCACCACCTACGGTTTATCGCAGTTTAGAGTTTTTACTTGAGCAAGGTCTTATCCATCAGTTAACCTCTATTAATGCCTATGTGCCTTGTTGTCATCCGCGAGCGCAGCATACCGCCGCATTTTTGATTTGTGATACTTGTCTGCGAGTGCAAGAGTGCAGCAGCTTGCCGGTGCAAGAGATAATGAGTTTTGCTGAGCAAGATGTCGGCTTTAGCGTCACTCGTAGCGTCATTGAGCTGAGTGGCCGCTGCTCAGATTGCCAGTGATAATCACTATTGAATTATTCATAAACCCAATCATAAGAAGACAACAACCCCTATGAGTGACCAAAAGCTATTAAGCTTAAACAGCGTCAGCTACGATATCGATCAGCTGCGGTTGTTATCTGATATCACTATCGACATCGCCGTGAACGAAACTGTGAGTTTGATCGGGCCTAACGGCGCTGGCAAGTCCACCTTAGTCAAGCTCATCTTGGGTCTCATTACGCCTACTCATGGTCATATTACCGCGCATCAGCCGCTGCAGCTAAGCTATGTGCCGCAGCGTTTTTCAGTGCCGCCTATACTGCCGCTACGGGTACAAGATCTGCTGGCACAAGCTGACAAAAAACGCCTGACACCTACGCAGCGTGACTTTATTTTTGATAATTTGTCCTTGACGTCTTTGCTGATTCGGCAGATGCGTAATTTATCTGGTGGCGAAACTCAGCGCGTATTATTGGCGCGCGCTTTGCTTGATAAGCCCAATTTGCTGATATTAGATGAGCCGATGCAAGGTCTTGATCCAGAGACAGAGGTTTGGCTCTATCAATTTATCGATAAGCTGCCAGATTTTTTGCGCTGCGCTATGCTAGTGGTCTCGCATGATTTGCATTGGGTAATGAAAGGCAGCAGGCGGGTCATTTGCCTCAATAAGCACATTTGCTGTGAAGGTCAGCCCAGCGAGCTTGCGGTTACTACTGAATTTCAAAGACTCTTTGGTCATCATTACGAGCAGCCTTATGTGCACAAACCACATGCTTGTGAGCATCATGCTCCGCATGAGATGTAGTGTTTTTTATATTTAAAATACCTTTTTAAAACTACTTACCCCTTATTAATGGACATCGCTTATGACTGCTTGGTTGGCCATTATTGCTCCTGCTTGGATTGCTGGCAGTATATTAGCGCTCTTGTCAGCGCCGCTCGGTTGCTTAGTGTTATGGCGGCGTATGGCATTCTTTGCTGATGCCTTAGCGCATGGTACCTTGCTTGGCGTAGCGCTTGCGGTGCTGTGGCAGCTGCCTATGGGCGTAGGTATTGCTCTGGTGAGTGTGCTAGTCGTTATAGGGTTGGTGCTCATTGATGATGAGCGTTTGCCAGTGGATGCGGTACTAGCAGTAGTTGCAGTATCGCTACTATGCTTGGGGCTGCTGACGCTGACTCAAATGACCGATCAGCAGGCCAATGTATTAGGATTCTTATTTGGTAACTTGCTGGAGCTTGATTGGCGTGATTTACCTGTGATTGGCGGTAGCGTCGTTATTGGACTTGCGCTACTTAGTTATATCTGGCCTGCCCAAATTAAGCTGGCAACACACGAAGCACTCGCTCGCATTCAAGGCATTAACCCTACTCGCCAGCGCTTATTCTTTATGGGGTTATTAGCAGGGTTTTGCGCTATTGCCTTGCAAGCGGTCGGTAGCCTGTTAATTAGCGGTTTATTGGTATTGCCAGCATTAACCGCGCGCCTATGGTCAGCAACGCCCAAGCAAATGGTTATTTTGT
>NZ_JBQQFC010000217.1:0-4207 GCF_052258445.1 Psychrobacter sp. T6-1 | reverse complement strand
TACGGTTTTGGTGAGGCGTCTTATAAGTTCAACTCACTTACGCCAAAAGAGCGCATCAGCGCAGCGCTCGAATATGGCAAACGCATTCATCCGCAGTACACTAAAGAGTTTCGCGCAGGCACTTCAGTCGCATGGCACCGTATACCGTGGTCGCTTGGCTGCTACGGCATTTGGAGTGAATCAAGCCGCGAACAGTATTACGATACCCTATGCGCTATTGACCACCGCATTGTACTGGCAGGCGAGCACTGCTCACACATTCCTGCTTGGCAAGAAGGCGCGATATTATCAGGCATGGATTCGGCAAACCGCTTACATCAAAAGGCAAAAAAACTCGGTTAATAGTGAAGTCATTAATCTTTGGTAAATAGCGACGAACATAAAGGCGATATTAAACATGACAAAAGCAAAACCTACTCGGATAAAGGGTCATAAATCCTATCGTTTGCCAATTCTATTGATAATGAGTGGCAGCGCTTTTTTATCAGGATGTAGCCAATATGCTAAACAAAGCGCCCCTACTATTGCCAGTTTACAAACGCCAATGGTTTTGAGCGACAATTTTAGCAATCAAGCCAGCCGCAATAACGGTGCGTGGGGCGCAGTCTACATGTCCAAAGACGAGCTGACCCGCCCGCCTATGAATATCGTCGATGTCAGCTCAATTCCTAAGATGAGTAATGATGCGGGTTTGCAAAAGTGGCTAGTCAAATTTGAAGGTAGCACACAAGGTAAAAAGGGATTTTTTACTACGAACGGCAAAAAGCTCTATGATGACTCGTGCGCGGGCTGCCATATGGTAGATGGTAAAGGCGCACAAGGCGCAGGCTACTATCCGCCGCTTGCCGATAACAGCAAGATGGAATCTAAATACTATATTATCAGCGTTACGATGAATGGACTGCGCGGTATGCCCGCCTTTCATAGCATGATGGATGATGAGCAAATAGCCGCAGTGACGCAGTATGTGCACAGCGAATTAAATCCTTATACTGATAAAGTAACCGCTGCCAATGTCGCCCAGCTACGCCACGAGTTTCCGCCAGGGCCTGATCCGAGTGAGTAGTTGTAATAGTAATAAAAAGTTTACGGCCATTCTTTTAATTATCCAAGCAGTAACGCTACCTTAACCTCAAAGGTATCTTCTTTTATATCGATACTGACTCTACCTTTGTGCGCCTGCGCAATCGCTTGCACGATAGATAATCCTAGCCCTGATCCTGAATGATCGCTGCTGGTTTTGTCATGACGATAAAAACGCTCAAAGAGTTTATTGGCATCCTTCTGCGTCAAAGCATGCGTCAAGCGATTGCTAATGGTTATAGTAAGGGAGGTAGGCGTCAGCTTTGATGCTTTAATACCAATGACGCTATCACTTGCTGCATAATAGATGGCATTGGATATTAGGTTAGCAAATAGTCTCTGCAGCAAGCCTGCGTCCCCCAATACCGACGCAAATACGCCAGACTTCTCAAAGGTAATCCTGCGATCCTCGGCGATCAATTCATAATACTCTATCAGCTTGGTCATCAAATCTTCGGTATCGACGGGACTCAGTTGTGAGTCCTTTAGACCTTTTTGGGTCTTGGCGAGCAATAGCATATTGTTAATCAGACTCGATAGCTGCTCGAGGGTATCGTGCTGATGATGAAGCTGCTCAATGTATTCCTCGCCTGCTCTGGGTTTACTCAGCATGACCTGAGTCTGAGTACTCAAAGTAGCAAGCGGCGTACGCAGTTCGTGGGCGATATTATCGGAGAACCTTGATAACGAGTCAAAATTACTCTCAAGTTTTGCTAGCATCAGGTTATACGACTGGGCTAATGGCCGCAGCTCTAGCGGCATATCGCTGACCGTCAACCGCTCATCTAAGCGCTCAGGATTGATGCCTTTCATCTTTTGCACGATAGTTGCAAGTGGCGCAAAGCCCCAGTAGACGCTAAGGGCGGCAATAGAGACCAGTAGCAAGGTAATCGCAAGCAAAATCAGACTCAGCTGACGATTGAATTGCACTAGATACTGATGATGTACATCAATCGGTAGCGCAATAAAAGCGAGCACCTCGTTATCTTTGATAATCAAAGCGCGATAACGTCTGTCATTTATCTCAATGACGAACTGCTGCTCGCGATACTGTTGCCATAGTGACGCAAGGCTCACCTCTATGGGCAACTCATCAGCAAAACCGCTAGGCACGCTCGTTAGCAAACGCCCATTAGCGTTGGTAATGATGGTTTTTAAATCATAATCTAGCTGCGCGGAATGCAAGTGATCCGCGTCTATTGGTACTGGCAAGTGTGCTGTATTCGATACTATTTGCGCGTTTGGCAATGCTTTTGATACAGCGTTTGGCGCAGGCGCGTCGCTTAAGCGTTTGCGTAAATTAAAGGCGGCATGAGTAATAATCTCCGCATCCATCTGCTCAAAGTGCCCTTTTACAGAGCGCCCAACCCAGATATAAATGATAACCTGCGAGAGGACAACGAATATCGTTAGCAGCAGTACCGTGCGCCATAACAGCGGCAGACGTCGATTATCAAAAGTACTTTTTACCTTATCAGCCATCATATTAGGCGTCTACTTTAACAGGGGATAACACTTCTAATTTGTAGCCCATACCGCGTACTGTGTGAATCAGCTTGGTCTCATAATCATCATCAATCTTGATGCGTAGCCGCCTTATCGCCACATCGATGACGTTGGTATCGCTATCAAAATTCATATCCCATACTTGTGAGGCAATGACCGAGCGCGGTAACACCTCACTGCGGCGCTCAAGCAAAAACTGTAACAGAGCAAATTCTTTTGCCGTCAGCTTAATGACGGTGTCACTACGGCTGACGCTGCGTTTGGCGATATCCATTTTCAGATCAGCGATTTGTAATTGAGTATTTTGGTAGTCGGCTTGATTGGCGCGGCGCAGTAGGCTTTTTATACGCACGATGAGTTCGGCAAAAGCAAAGGGCTTAGTCAGATAGTCATCACCGCCGATCTCAATCCCCCTTATCTTATCGCTCAGATCGTCTTTTGCGGTCAAGAATAACACCGGCGTGAGCTTGCCTGCCGCGCGGTAACTGCGTACCAGCTCAAAACCGCTGATATCTGGCAACATAACATCCATGATAATAACGCTAAAGTCCTGCGTCATCAAAGCATGGTGACCATCTAGCCCCGTCGTATGATGCTCAACGATGAACCCCGCTTCACTCAAGCCCTTTTTTATATACTCGCCAAGCTTTTGCTCATCTTCTACTAGTAGTACTTTCATAACCATCCTTCACCATAACGTTGGCTGTTTAATGCTCAAGTTAACAAAAATGACAACACTGACTGCTATCTGACAAAGATGTCACGTGCTCGTCATCAGATTGTCAGTCTGCGTTTGCTAATCTATACCCATAGTACATAGCGGCTCATTCCTGATACGAGTAGCGGCTATGCATTATTCTTAACAGCAATTAATTCGGTATTCAATAATCTATTAAAGGTGTTATATGAAAAATTACGAGTCATTCAAAAAAGTACTACTCCTATCCGCTTCTATGTTTATTGGTATGTCAGCAGCTAATGCACATACGACTAATCTAAGCACCTCCATTATCGATAACTGCGATAACCTCACTACCTTTGCTAGCAATTTAGATCATAACAACGCGCAAATCTCTAATGCCCAAATGAAAAGTTACATTGATGCACGAGTGGCTTGTGCTGTTGAACATGAGGATCAACATCTTCAGTCTGAAAAGTATTTTATAGACAAGTATGGACGCGGTAGTAACTCTAGAGCACCATCTATGCTAAATGAATATGAGCAAGATTAAAATCAAAACCCAGCAAGATGACAATATTGTCATCTTGCTGTCATCTCTTTGTCAGAATAGATCAGCTATGCTTTAAGCTGATCTCATCACCCAAATTTTATTTTTAATAATACATAAGGATTTACCATGTCACTGTTTAAATCAATGCCCAAAGTTAAATCAATGTCTCATCTGATTATTACCGCTACTATCGGTATCGCCGTCTCCACGTCAGCGCTGGCTCACGATCCAAAAATGCATGCGCAAAAGGATCAGATGAATTGCGAGAAGATGGACAAACATATGCAAATGATGGGCAAAATGGATCATAGCAAGATGGATATGAGTGATCCTGCTATGCAAGCGATGATGACTAATATGGGCAAAATGAAGCAGATGTATCAAAA
>NZ_JBQQFC010000216.1:0-4210 GCF_052258445.1 Psychrobacter sp. T6-1 | reverse complement strand
GTGGCGGTATACATGTTGATCAGCTGATTGATATAAGCGCCGCCAACCAGTTCAATCTCTTGTCCTGACCCATACTGGACAAACACGCCAAGCGATAAAAAGAACAGCGCCAAAATAGCCGAGACCAAAAAGCCGATGTTAAAGTCGAGCAGTCCTTGACTATAAGTGGTGTTGTCTGCTTTTCTTTTGGCAGAGGTCCACATCGAGGTGATAGCGGCAAACTCAAGCGGTGCTGGCATCCAGCCCATCAGCGCGACAATGAAGCCAAGTGTTGCCAAGTTCCAAGGCGAAGCGGCTACAAAATCAGCGGTCATCACTGTAGGCTTGCCCGCCGCAATAGCGACGGCGGTAACCGTTGCTAGTGTCAGCGCAATCATAATCCATTTGGTCACGCCGTCTAATAGCTTGTAGTGTCCGGCGATCAAAAACACCCAGCAGACGACTACAATAATAAGCGATAACCCTATGGTTGAGAGCCCCAAGGACGCAGGTAGCATAAAGCCAAGTATGACCGCTGCAATCAAAGATACTGCGCCTGTGCTAATGACTGCTGATAAGATAGAGAGAATAAAATATACCCAGAGATAAGCCTTTGAGCGCTTGGCATAGCCTGCGATGAGACTCTCACCTGTGTCATAGACGTATTCGGTACCGAAGCGAAAAAACGGATATTTAAAGACGTTGGCAAGGATAATCATAATCGCCAGTTGCCAGCCATATATCGCGCCTGCCTGCGTCGATGATATAAGGTGTGAGCCGCCAATAGCCGCAGTCGCCATCAAGATACCTGGCCCAAAGATTCGCCAGCTAAAGCCCTCGTTTTGCGGCGAATGTGCCGCGTTGTTTATGGATTGTGTGGTCATGTGTGCCTCAGATCGTCATACAAATATCAGCAGACTGTAGCATACCTATCAAGACGCAAGCTATGCAAAGTTTTGCCTTATTAGTAAACATCTGGGCATAGTTTATATTGAGGTCATAATTTATATTGAGGTCATAGTTTAGGTTGAGCTTAGTTATGCTACTTATACAAACTGCTGACGACGGTAGGTAATACCGCGCTGCTCATACACCTCATAGATAGCAGCTAATAGATCAGGCGCTTTTGGGTGGACAACGTCTCTAAGAGTATGCAGATAGATAGGGGACGTGACGTTTTCGTGCATCAGCCGCTGATAGCTGATTTGCTCTGCACGTACGGTTTGTAAGCTTGCAGGTACTAAAGTAATGCCTTCACCTGCTGCAACCAAGCTGAGCGCCACTTGCAAATCACTGACCTTAGTCGTCATCAGCGGCGTGATACCGTACTGCGCAAACAGATGTAAGAGTGGCTCAGTTATGGGCGCACTATCGTCTGCTACAGACTGCTCTATAGGCGCAGGTAGCGGCAGATGGGTTTGGTGATAGAGGATCAAGCGATTATTGACCAAATCTATTAAGCGCTGATCGCGGGTGTCGGCTAGGGGATGGCTTTTGGGCAGGGCCACCATATAGCGCTCATGTCGCAGCAATATCTGCTGAATCCAAGGGTCTTGATGCGCAAAACGTCCCATACCGACATCGATATCCCCACTTTTGAGCGCCTCTATCTGCTGATATGAGCTGATGTCCTTGAGATTGACCTCAATATCGGGATAACGCCGTTTAAGGGCGGCGATAATCTCAGGTAGCAGCCCGTACAATACAGAGGGCACAAAACCGATATTGAGCGCTTTGCTTGGCCCAGATAAACGTTGGGTCATACTGGTAATGGTCGCCATCTCTATGAGTAGCACGCTGATTTTGTCATAAAAAAACCGTCCAGACTCTGTCAGTTGTAGCGGCCGATGATAGCGGTCGATCAGCTCGACCCCTATGTCCGTCTCCAATTGCTTGAGCATACGACTAAGACTGGGCTGAGAGATACCTGTGGTACTCGCCGCCAAGCTAAAACTCTGACAATCAGCGATAGCGATAAAAGCGTTGAGCTGTTTGATATCCATGTGGTGCACTCTTAAGGTAGAAGTTGGAGCAAAAGACAGTAGGGCGCTAGCTTAGTTTGGGGCGCTGGCATAGTTATTGCTTATTTGCTTAAGAAAGGATAAGCCTATCTAAATTCTAACAGTAAAAATGCCGTGGTGCGCTATGAGTGATTTAAATAAGAACAATACCCAAGATATAAAGGTGTCAGATAATGTGGAGTCAGAATCTATTTATAGAGATTTAAATGAAGATGAGCTCAGTTTTTTTAGCGATGAATTTGAAAAAGAGCAACAAGCGCTTCATGCCAGTACCAATACTCCTGTGCATAATGAGACTCGTATCCACAATAACCGAGTATTAGATAGTCAAGACCAACCTGCAACTCTCGATATCAATGATAAAATATCGGCGCATCTAGCAAATAAAGCTCATAAAGATAAAGAAAACAACAAAGTAGCGAAGAATAGCAAAACAAATAGTGATACCAAAAGTCTAGTTATGATCGGATTGATCGCCGCGCTGCTAATGAGTGCTACCGTAGCCGCCGTCATAGTCATCCTAAATATTACTGGAAAAACAGATATCATGAGTGTGTTCTCAGGCGACACCCTAACAGAAGAGGTCTCGCCCGTACCCAACGATGAAGCGGTGATCATTGCTGAAAACGATGTAGATAACGAGTCAACCACAACCACAACCACTAACGACATAGAAGTTGAATCTACACCCGCACAGCCCGCTGACCCGAGCTTGAATAATGCTACTCAAGCAGATGATCAGCCGCAGCCTTCACAGGTACCTAATGCTGCTGAAAACCAGAACACAACTCAAAATATGGTTCAAAACACAGATAAGAACACCCAGATGAGCCTTGAGGAGTTTATGCAAGAGTCTGAGGTCACCTTGTATCGCGATACTTCGCAATAAAAATAAGGCAATTTATTCTGCATCAGGCAGTTTTGATTGTTATTGTTTTCTTTCGCTGATATTTCAGACCACAAAAAAAGCAGATACTAATTAAAGTACCTGCTTTTTTTCAAATAGGATCGAACCTCTACGACTGCTGCGGGGTAATCAAATACTTCTCGCCAGTCGCTTGTTTGCCATAAGCGGCGATAGACTGTAAATGCAGAACCTCAGGCAATGACACTTCATGAGTATAGCTGCTGGCAAAGGTGGTTGTGATCTCATCGGCCACGCGCTGACGCATTTTCATAACGGTTTTGGTACCGAGTTTACCAAGCGCGTTGAACAACAAGAAACCGCCAACGCCCCAAGCAAAACCAAAGTTGCGGTTTAGAACGATAGGTCCACGATTTAAAGCACCATAGACATAGACTTGCTTAAAGGTATTGGAGCCATAGACGCTGTACTCTTCAACATTATGAGTGATCGCCGCTTCCATACAGTTGAGGATATCGCTGGTTAGTTGACCACCGCCGATAGGATCAAAGGCAATCGTAGCGCCTGTCTCGATAATCGCTGCGGTCAAATCGTCAAGGAATGACTCACTGCTAGAATTAACCACATATTTTGCGCCCATATCACGTAGCAAGGTTTCTTGCTCATCTTTACGGACAATATTAATCAAATCAATACCATCAGCCATACAGATACGATTGAGCATTTGACCTAAGCTTGAGGCGGCGGCGGCATGAATGATCGCTTTGTGACCTTCAGCGCGCATGGTTTCAGTCATTGCAAGGGCAGTTAGTGGATTAACGAAAGAGGATGCGCCTTCTTTAGCGGTTGTACCTTCTTTTAATTCCAAGCAGCTTTGCACATTGACGCAGTGATATTGACGATACGTACCGCCGCCGATGACTGCAACGGTTTTACCCATTAAGGCTTGCGCGGCGGGTGACGAGCCTGCGGCAACGACAGTGCCTGCGCCTTCATTGCCGACAGGGGTGTCTTTACCCACGCGGGTTTTGACCGCTGGCATGAACTTGGCAGGGACGTCTGCTGTGATCACTGGGTTTTGATCGTCGCCTGATTGCGCGGCAGTAGACATGTCAGCGACGCTAAATAAAATCGCTAAATCAGAGGGATTTAGTGGCGCCGCCTCAATGCGTACGACAACTTCATCGTCACTTGGCTGCGGCATGCCGATATCTTGCAACGATACAGTGAGTTTGTTGTCGTCGCTGATGGTAGAGATGAGTTGTAAGTTTTTATCGCTCATGGTGTTGCTCCTGCAAATGATTAAAAGAATAAGACCAAGTATTTATGTTGATCATAGAGGGTT
>NZ_JBQQFC010000215.1:0-4228 GCF_052258445.1 Psychrobacter sp. T6-1 | reverse complement strand
CCACTTGCGGTTGCGCCTATGCCGAGAGCTTCATAGTCACTCATTGCAAACTCAAAAATTCGACCACCATTACCATCGTCTCTAAAACGGCGATTTTGATTGTCTGTTTGTATGGGCGTGGTCGCATCGGTAAACTCAGCTTGCACCACTGCACCTACTACTGCAACTCGCGTATCTTCGCCACCACTACCAATGGCAGTAGCGCCTGCCTCTGAGGATTTATTCAAACTACCTACTGCTGAGCTACTACTGGCTGAGGCTTTGTTGGAACGACCTACTGCTAAGCTAGAATCTCCTGAAGCTGTGTTATTACTACCTAGTGCCGAGCTACCATTACCTGAGGATTCATTCTTAAAACCCACTGCCGAGCTGAAATCTCCTAAGGCTTCGTTTGAACTACCTACTGCTGAGCTAGCAGTACCTGAGGCTACGTTTTCATAACCCATCGCTGCACTATCACTACCTAAGGCTCTATTATCGCGACCCATAGCTGAGCTGGAGCTACCTGAGGCTGTGTTACTACGACCCATCGCTGAGCTATCAGGACCTGAGGCTTCGTTGCTGCGACCCAGCGCTGAGCTATTGTTGCCTGAGGCTGTGTTTTCATAACCTACCGCTGAGCTGGCAACTCCCGAGGCTGTGTTATTACGACCCAACGCTGAGCTGTTGGTACCTGAGGCTTCATTGACATAACCCATCGCTGAGCTGAAACTTCCTGAGGCAGTATTACTACGACCCAACGCTGAGCTATTGTTGCCTGAGGCTCTATTACGATTCCCTAGCGCTGAGCTATCAGGACCTGAGGCTTGACTACCTACTCCAATTGCTACTGCATTCGCACCTGTCGCACCATCGTTGTCAGCATTCGAACTTAAGCCCGTCTCAGTTGAATTAATACTCACGTAACGCGTGGTATCACCGCTTGACTCTGCAACTTGCTTCAGCTGCGCTACATTGACCGCATCGGTATCGGTTGTCCCTGCGGCGACACCTGTAATCTGACGAGTCTGCCAATTGGCACTATCAGCATCGCTGGTATCACCCACACTGACTGCCGCTAAAGTTGATTGCCATGTGGCATCGGTTCTAGTGTCTGCACCGAACCCTGCTACACCTGCATCAACTGTGGTGACGCTGCGCTCTCCTAGAGCCACACTATTAGTAATATTAGCCGTCGCGTTTGAGCCAATGGCTAAGCTATTATCAGCTGAAGCGGTGTTACTAAAACCTATTGCTGAGCTACGCTCGCCTTGAGCATTGTTACTACTACCTATCGCTGAGCTATCAAGAGCTGAAGCGGTGTTGTTAAGACCTATCGCTAAGCTATTAACACCTGAAGAAGTACTCCTATTACCTACTGATGAGCTATTAACACCTGAAGAAGTATTCCTATTACCTACTGCTACAGAATTAATACTTGGAGAATTATTATCATTGCCTACTGCTACACCTTCAATACCTACAGAAGTGTTATTATTATTACCTACTACTACAGCACCAATACCTCTAGAAGTATTATTTAAGCCGCAAGCGACGTTCCTTATTCCACTAGCAGTACTACCTCCTCCATCACCATTTACGTCGACACACACAAATGCCTGAGCACTTATCGTTGTCAGACCTAGTGTCAGACCCAATGCACCGCTTATCGCCATCGCTATCGCACGGTGTCGTAGTGTTGCACCTGTCGTACTAGCTGGTACGGTACCCGTTGTAGATTTGCTAGATTTGCCACCCGATTTGGTGATTTCACTCACTGCCACATAGCAGCCTGTTGAACGATTGAAGATAACGCGGTAGACGTGGTTTAGCATAATTGAGTCCTGATATCCTTATTCGATTAAATAACTAATTTGCAAATATTTTTTTGATAATATTTACATATTTATTCACAACGCTACGAAAGCAAATAAGGCAGACATTGTTTATAGAAATCTTTTAGTTACATGAGATTACTTAAAGTAATAATTCGGTTATAGTATAGATAAATTATGTACCGTTTGTAATAGTATAAATGTACTAGTCAGACCAAAGAGTAGATAAATCAATACTGACAAAACAAATGCTTAGACAAATCACTATTATCTATTTGTTAGATTTCGATACTTTAATAGAGGCTATTGTCTGTAAAACGGTATCTCAATAGCCTAAAAAACAAATCAATTCTGAATATACCGGTATCTTGACTTTACAAAAGGGATCTTAATGCCAAAAGATAGTTTGGAAAAAAATATTCTATTGGTTGATGACCACGCTCTATTTCGCGCAGGTCTACGTCTAATACTTGCCAGTAAGATAAAAGCCGCTATACATGAGATTGAAAAGATTAGTGACGCTAAGACGCTTGAAATCGACATTGATGTCATATTGTTGGATGTTCATCTGCCAGGTCTAAACGGTATCGATGGAATGAGTGTATTGCAGCAGCAATGGTCAGATGCACGTATTATGCTACTGTCCGCTGCTAGCAATCATGAGAATATCAATCAAGCACTCGATCAAGGGGCGAGCTGCTTTTTGAATAAAAATACAGATCCCGCTCTTATATGCAAAACAGTTCAGTCTTTGCTCGATAATCGATCGATTACCAACGCTCAGTATGCTTTAAACACAAACTCTGAGATAGTGACCCAAGCCAAACCTATACTGAGCACTAGAATGCTAGAAGTCCTAGCACTTATGGCGGAAGGTCATAGCAATAAATATATTGCAGAAAAACTAGTACTAAGCGAGAACACCATTCGCAATCATGCTGCCGCATTGATGGAACATTTTGGCGTTAACAATCGCACCAAAATGATTCTTGCCGCTCAGCAAGCCGGGTATTTGAGTCAGTAGGATAGTATGAGCTGTTTTATTAGTCACCTTCACATTATATTTATAAAGTATGACAATAGACTATGTTTAAAGATGACATTCAGGCGTTACCTGGTATTATTCCTGATGGCTACGATTCTAAGCTGATACTTGCAGAGCAGATTAGACTGGTAATGAGACATTTACCATTAGCATTGTTAGGGACTGTTTTTACAGCGTTGTGCTTTTTTGCAACGATGTTTATTACGTATGATCTTAATACCAATCAAAAAATATTAAATATAGTTTGGTTAATTTATCAGGTAATAATATTGGGTATGCTGTTGTTTACTATACAACTTATACTTAAAAAGACTGACAGTCTTAGTATCTTATTTTTGAAAAGAGTATTTAGGTCTTTTGCTATTTTGTTTTCGTTCGCTATGGCTTTTGGAGTTTTTGCTTTTGTAAGCATGCTTTATCGTGTGCCTTTAATGGAGCTAAATGCCGCCAAAGCAATGATCCTGATTTGGATCGTTTTTCATATTGTTATCATTAGTGTCTGCTGGCTGAACTGGCAAAAGGTAAAAATATTAGCCTATGATGCTCAAATCAGATTAGATAAGCCATTGTCAGATAACCGCATTCAGCAGGTATCTTCGACCTCGTCCGTCCCTATCAGCCATATAAACCACTTGTCTCACTATGCTGCTTATAACGTGCTATTTATGTGTACACTTGCAGTTGCCTGTTTATGGGCACTGGCTATAGGCAAAGCATTTATGACTAATGTGCAAAATGCAACACAAGTTATTGTACTTCTGGGATTGCATTTTGGACTGCTCAGCGGTGGTATTTCAAGTTTAGCAATGTTCTGGCGGGTCTATATTGCATACGCTGTGCCTAGTGTTTTTATGTGGACATTTTTGCTATTTTATTTAGATGAAACAGGCTTTGCTATCTTAGCTATCGCTGTTATTGGTCTGCTCTTATTTAATATTTTCTTTGCCAAACATACCTCGCTCAATACCTTAAAAGCTATTTTAATCTACCTAGAAAACCAAAGCTTAGTCACTCAGCTTCAGACAAAAACTCAGCAATTAGAAAAAGCAAATCTAGCTAAAACACAGTTTTTGGCGGCGGCGAGTCACGATTTGCGTCAACCAGTACATGCCTTGAGCTTATTTATCGAGGCACTTGTTGATACCGATCTTGATAGTCATCAAGCGCAGATAGTGGATTATGCCAAATCTGCTAGTCAATCGAGTCGGGAGATGCTCAATACTATATTGGACTACGCGCATGTAGAATCAGGACAAATGAGCCCGCATTTTGTACCCACTGATATTGATAGTATCATTCGGCATCTGGTTGATGAGTTTGGCCTGCAAGCTAAAAGCAAAGGACTATCGCTACGATACAAGTCTACTGG
>NZ_JBQQFC010000214.1:0-4312 GCF_052258445.1 Psychrobacter sp. T6-1 | reverse complement strand
CTCAGCCTCAGCCTCAGCCTCAGCAAAATATACCGTCAAGTCCGAGCAATGATGCTTACACCATTCCTCCCTATCAACCAATACCGGAGCCTTATCGTGAAGAGATCATTATTACGCCGCCGCGCACCAGTGAGGTCACGCCGCCGATAGTGCCTTCGCACGGTGATTTGTTAGAGCGCGCACGAGCAAACTCGCAGCAGCAAAGCCGCGCTACCAGTAGTAGTAATAGCGACCTGCCCGCTTTTCGCAATTTGATGCAAAATGGTACCAATCAGCTCAGAGCCAACGATCTAACCGCAGCTGAAAACAGCTTCACTCGTGCGCAGCGCTTAGCGCCTAGATCATCTGCGGTGTACTTTTATCTAGCGCAAGTGGCCCTCAAAAAGAATCAACCGCGAAAAGCTGAAGCAATGGCACGCCGCGGTTTGAGTGTCTCGCAAGATGACACGCGGCGCCGTGCCCTGTGGCAGATCATCTTGCGTTCAGGTCAACTACAAAACAACGCACGCGTTATCAATGAGGCGCAAAGAGCACTTCGATAACTAACGCTATGTTCAAGACTTATATTTTATTTTATCACTTATCAAGGTTATCGTTATGGCATGGCAACAACTGCATTTACAGTGCGAAAAAGCAAATGTCGATTTGGCAGAATCCCTTTTACTAGAGGCAGGCGCATTATCTATCGCTTTAGATGACGCCGGTGATCAGCCTTTGTTTGAACCTCTCCCTGGCGAGTCGCCACTGTGGGATGAGGTCATATTAACCGGGCTATTTGATGCTACGACTCCCATTGGTGATCGTCAAGTACTTGAACAATTGAGCCATGAGATCGCCGCACAAGTACATGCCAGCCGAATCTGGTTGAGTCGTGTCGATGATAAGGATTGGGAACGCGAGTGGATGGTCAACTATCACCCTATTGAATGCGCGAACAACCTATGGATCGTCCCCAACTGGCTTAAGCCGCCAAATCCTGACGCAATTAATATTATTATGGATCCAGGACTGGCCTTTGGTACAGGTTATCATGCTACCACGCGCTTGTGCCTTGACTGGCTCACAGAGCAAAACCTAACAGACAACATTGTGATCGATTATGGCTGCGGGTCAGGTATCTTAGGTATTGCCGCTTTGCTGTTAGGTGCGCGCCAAGTGTATGCAGTTGATATAGATCCGCAAGCGGTACTTGCAACCAACCAAAATGCCGAACGCAACCAAGTTGGCGAGCGTCTGCAAGCTTTTTTACCAGAGGACTTTAGAGACTACTGCACGCAGCATGACGTCTTGCCCGTTGACGTTATTGTCGCCAATATTTTGGCAAAGCCCCTCATTAGCCTAGCACCTTATTTTGCAACCTTAATCACTAAACAGGGCCGCATAGTCCTAGCAGGACTTATTGAATCACAAACTGAGCAGGTGAGCGACGCTTACCAGCCCTATTTCAAACTTGATCCAAAGCATGCTTTTAGCGCTCAAGAAGATCAACACTGGCAGCGACTCTCAGGCACGTTTACAGACTAGTAACATCTGATTACATCTGTTACGATAGGTGCATTATTTGAGATTGGCACTGCCAAGTGCTTAGCTATTTCATTCTAAAAATACTTTAGCTAACTTTGAACCCTTGGCAATGCGATATTGATAATTGTACCTTTTTGGATTTGAGCATATGACTACGCCTATAAATACTCAATGCCCTTATTGCGGTGCTCATTTTCATTTGCATCAAAATCAGTTAAATAAAGAAGATGCGAAAATTGTTTGTAATCAATGTTCTCGTAGTTTTAGAGTTAGCGATAATCTGTCTGTAGCTACTTTTGACAGTCATTCACTATCAGATTCTATACCTTTAAACAGTCAGACCATCGATAGCTTGATACAAGATGAGGCTCAAGGAGTACACGCTACAACCTCAGAGTATGATTCTCTAGATTATATGCTAGAGAATATGGAGCCATGGTCTAAACCGGTGAGTAGCAGCGATGCGTCCTCATTGCTTGAGACATCATCTGAGCCAGATTTATTTGATGATAGTGTCGCAGATTCAGACAATAATACAGCTCATACTTTGTTGAATGATGAAGGGACGCTTACTGACTTTGATACTGATACTCAAGTGGCCTTAAAGAAAAGCACTGTCAACTCTAGTGCTACCAATAATACGGGCTTAGAGAACGACCATACTTTTGATAATCATTCTCTTGATAAGAGCGACGGCGCAGATAATGCTTGGTTAGAGCAGCTATTAGCAGAAGAGAGTGAAGACGACAATCAGCATCAAAACGATACTGATCTCTCGCAGCTTCTTATCGATATGGGCGTGCCTTTTGAAGAAGAGGGCGACGCAAATGATGGTTTTGAGTTAGCGAATAAACCGCTAGAGCGTCATCAAACTATGCAAACAAGCTCTCGAACGTCAATGGCTATCTTGCTGTGGACAGCTGGCAGCTTAGCTTTAGTGCTTCTTTTATTAGCGCAATATGTTATTTTTAATGTGGATACTTTAGTAAAGGATCCTGTTTATGCACAGCGTTTACAAAAGATTTGCGCGGTTGCAGCTTGTAGTCTACCCAATGCTGATCTAAGCCAATTGGCGATAACAGATATTACTCATCGTGCAAGCCAGCTCAACGATTCAGGTACCTATAGTGATATACGAGCGACTTTAAACAATCAAAGCAGTCAAAGTCAGCTATTACCAAGTCTTAGGGTAAGTCTTTACGGCTCAGACAAGCTCATCGGCGCCTTTATTGCCGCGCCTGACGATTATTTGCTAAGCCCACAAAATCAGCTAGCAGTACAAGGCCAAAAGCAATTGTGGTTCACTGTACCTATAGACAATCAGCAAATCAGCACAGTAACCATTGAGCCTATTTATTAGCCCTGATATTAATCATAAATTATCATGGCTTGTGGGTAGCTATCCTCATATTAACGTAAAGGACATCACTTTATGGCACCTCAAATACCAGATCATGCCAACCGTTTTGCCCACACCTCAGATTATCTACAAGCACAAGAGACGCATGAGCCTTTATGTATGCATGTCGAGCGCGTTGTACGTCAATACTTTGTAACGCTTGGCGATGATATACCCACAGACCTCTATGAGCTTATCTTAAAAGAAGTTGAGCGCCCTCTGTTAAGCGTTGTATTAGAACAAACCCGCGGTAATCAATCAAAGTGCGCACAAATACTAGGCCTTAATCGCGGCACCCTACGTAAAAAGCTCAAAACTCATAATTTAATGTAAGCGCTTTAAAATAAGCATTTAGTCGACGCTTTTAGGTAGCAACACGTTAACTATCGTTACGTCAACGCTTTAATACTAATGTTTTGATTATCCTAGATATAGCTTATAATTAAGGTCTATCCGATCCCTCTTCGTCATTTTGATATGATTATTTTGCCAGACGCTACTGTCAGGCTTTTTTTATGGAACTGTTTTTATGAGTACAACACCGCTTGCCCTATTGTCCGTCTCTGATAAATCCAATATCGTCGAATTCGCTCAAGGTTTGCTACAAGCAGGGTTTGGTCTGCTCTCGACTGGTGGTACTTATCGTTTGCTAAAAGAGCATGACGTTGCTGTCACTGAGGTCTCTGACTATACTAAGTTTCCTGAGATGATGGATGGCCGCGTCAAAACCTTGCATCCCAAGATTCACGGCGGTATTTTGGGTCGCCGCGGTACTGATGACGACGTTATGAGCGAGTATGATATCGCTCGTATTGATCTAGTAGTGGTTAACCTCTACCCCTTCGCTGAGACGATTGCCCGTGACAATGTTTCGATGACGGACGCTATCGAAAACATCGATATTGGCGGTCCTACTATGGTACGAGCGGCGGCCAAGAACCACGCTCATGTAGGTATAATTACTGATCCAGCGGACTATCAGCGCGTTCTTGGAGCGCTTGGTAATAGACCTCAGCTCAGCTCAGCACTACGTTATGATTTAGCGGTAAAAGCGTTTGAGCATACCGCGCAGTACGATGGCATGATTGCTAACTTTTTGGGTAGCCGAGTCAATGAGCACCAAGAGCCTGAAACCTTTGCTCGTACACTAAACGTGCAGCTTGAAAAAGCGCAAGATTTGCGCTACGGCGAGAATCCACATCAAAAAGCAGCTTTTTATGTTGAGGCGTCTTCATCCAATGGTGCTTCTATCGCTACTGCCAAGCAATTACAAGGCAAAGCGTTGTCATATAACAATATCGCCGATACTGACGCAGCGCTCGAGTGCGTTAGAGCCTTTAATGCACCAGCTTGCGTTATCGTCAAGCATGCCAATCCATGCGGCGTAGC
>NZ_JBQQFC010000213.1:0-4314 GCF_052258445.1 Psychrobacter sp. T6-1 | reverse complement strand
CTGGATCATCAGCTTCGGCAAAAAGGCAAAGACGCGCTTGCTGATAGTTTAAACTGGTTACCGAAGGATGTCAGCGTATCTATGATACGTCAGGGCAAAGCGCTAGGTTTAGGTCACGCGGTGCTAGCTGCGCGCCCCATTATCGGTGATAACGATTTTGCGGTGTTGCTACCAGATGTGGTGCTGGATCCTTTTACCACTGATAGCCAAAGCGATAACTTAGCTTTTATGATTAAACAGTTTGCTGATGATAGGCATTCGCAAATACTAGTGGATCAAGTGGCTGACGAAGACGTACATAAATACGGTATTGCTAAGCTCAGTCAAGACCACGACCTTGCTACCCAAAACGATAATACTTCAGAAAATATGAGTTTTAAAGTTGCAGGATTTGTAGAAAAACCTAGCCTAGATAAGGCGCCATCTCGGCTGGCTGTCGTAGGCCGCTACGTATTTAGCAATCAGATATTTAATTATCTGGCGAATACTACTGCTTCTGTTGGCGGTGAGATTCAACTGACCGATGCGATCGATGCTCTAATCAGTCAGTATGGCGTCAATGTCACGACAATGCGTGGCGATAGTTATGATGCAGGTGATATGCACTCTTATATGCAAGCGTTTATCTATTTTGCCCAGCAACAACTTGATAATAATTAAGACATGGATGTAAAAATGCAAAGCTACAGCGCTAATAGTGCTCGCCACTCAAAACCATGGCAGCAGCTGCAAGACCTTGCCAAACAGTCCTGGTCACTTGCTGAGCTGTTTGCTAAAGACTCTGCTAAAGGGGACGCGCGTACGACGCGTTTCAGTACGCAGGCAGGTGAGCTGTATATGGATTACAGCAAACAATGTATCGATGAGACGGTATTGTCGACGCTTTTAGACATGGCTGACAGTTGTGATTTATCTGGACGTATAAAAGCCTTGATGCAAGGCGCTATGGTCAATACCAGTGAAGAGCGTGCTGCTTTGCATACGGCGTTACGTCTACCATCAACTGCCAAACTGCAAATGGGTGAGCAAGATGTTGTGGCTGATGTACATAAGAGTCTATTGCAGGTAGAGCGTTTGTCCAAACGTATTAGAAATGGCACGTGGCGCGGGTTCTCGGGTAAAGCAATTACCGATGTGGTCAATATCGGCGTTGGTGGTTCAGACCTTGGGCCGTTGATGGCAGCGACTGCTCTTGATGAATGGTCTGATACCGATATTAGGGTACATTTTGTCTCCAATATGGATGGCTCCCAGCTCGATAATTTGCTCAAACGCTTAAATGCAGAGACCACGCTATTTATTATCTCCTCCAAATCCTTTGGTACCGTTGACACCTTATCCAACGCGAAGACGGCGCTGTCATGGCTGCTAGCAACCGCTAAGCGCCGCGATGGTAGTGAGGATAGCGTATTACGTCGGCACTTTATCGGTATATCTGCTAATAACGAAAAAATGAGCGCTTGGGGTATTCATCCTGAGCACCAGTTGCAGCTTTGGGATTGGGTCGGTGGACGCTTCTCTTTATGGTCAGCGATTGGTTTAGCCATTGCTGTGCGCATTGGTATGAGTCAGTTCCGTGAATTGCTCGCTGGCGCGCACAGTATGGATGAACATTTTGCCCATACTGATTTTGCGGATAATTTGCCTGTGCTACTGGGTTTGCTCGCGGTTTGGAACAGTACGTTCTTGCAAATACATGCTCATACCGTACTTCCATATGATGGCAGACTGAGCTATTTGCCCAGTTATTTGACGCAGCTTGAGATGGAGAGTAATGGTAAGTCGGTCACTCATGATGGCACTCGCGTTGATTATAATACCTGTCCAATTCTTTGGGGAGAAATTGGATCTGATGCTCAGCATGCGTTTTATCAGCTACTTCATCAAGGTACTCAACACGTTTCTTGCGACTTTATCGCTTGCGTGCGTCACTACAGCGATGAGCTACAAAATGCCTCCTTGCAGCATCAGCATGAGCTATCTTTGTCTAACTGTTTGGCGCAAAGCCGCGTCCTAGCCTTTGGTAATGCAGCAATCGTTGAGAAGACTCATGCTTGCGAGGCGGACAAGTACAAGCATTACCGTGGTAATCAGCCCTCAACTACGCTATTGCTCGACAAACTCACGCCGCATAGCTTAGGCGCGCTTATTGCCTTATATGAGCATAAAGTTTATGTCATGGCTAGTATTTGGGATATTAATCCTTTTGATCAATGGGGCGTTGAGATGGGTAAACAGATGGCAGAGACGGTTTATCATGCCCTGCAACAAGACGGTAGCGAGCAGTTTGATAGCTCGACCAATCAGCTGCTTGCCCATATCAAACAGCTGTCTTGATACTGTTTGTAGTTAAATTTAGATGATAATTAGACGTAAATGATAATAAGAAGTGAAAGGTAATCTTATGACTTCAAACTCTGCTAACAGTAATTCTGCTAACAGTAATAATGGCGAAAACGCTAATCGTTTTGCTGTCAAATACTCTGATGTCTGCGTACTTATTGGTCATGGTATTGAGGCTTTAACTAGTGCAGTCGTGTTGGCAAGTTTAGGTCAATACGTTCATATCTATGCCGATAACGATAAATTGTCACAGCAGCTGCAGCAATACAGTTTTGAGCATCATCTGCAAGCACTGTGGCAGCTTTATGTTCAACAAGAACAGATAATAAGTTTTCAGTTGCCTAAAAATGCGGATGAACTCATTATTACTTATGAAGAGCCTACTACCGATACCAAGTGTGACAGCACTCAGATTCTACCCCGCGCTGCGCTCTATTGGCTGTTTATTGATGACATAAAATCATTTTGGAATGATGAAAGCTGGGTTAGCAGCTTTAATGATAGTCAGCAGCAGACCCAACCGATTATTACGAGTGGTATCGAAAATCTAGGTCATATCTCTCAAGTTGCTCAGCGTCTAAGACGTGCTTGGGTGTATTATGTGCCCTTTGTATTCTTGCAAGATGGCGAGGCCTATAGCTCGATGCTTAAACCCTCGCTGTGGTTACTGGGCGAAAAGACGCCAGACAGCAGTCAGCATCTACGCGCGCTACAGCCTCTAATGCAACAGGCGCGCTCCTATCATCATGCTGATATTGCAACGATAGAATTCGCTCGCAGTAGTATTATGGCCATGCTAGCGACTCGAGTGAGTTTTATGAACGAGATGTCACGCTTAGCAGATAGCCAGAATGTCGATATCGGACAGGTCAGTCAAATCATGGGACTCGATGCGCGCGTGGGTAGCAGCTACTTACAAGCAGGTTGGGGTTTTGGCGGTAATACTTTGCCTAGTGAGCTTATAAAGCTGGAAGAATCAGGCGAGACTAGCCGCGTTGAGATGCCACTACTGCAAGCGGTCATGCACATCAACGAAGACCAAAAAGAGCTGATATTTCGCAAATTTTGGCAATATTTTGATGGGTTTATCGATAATAAAACCGTAATGATTTGGGGCGGTAGTTATAAATCAGGCTCTGGACGCACCGCAAATTCTGCAATTCATCCGCTCCTGAGCTTATTGTGGTCATATAATATTCATACGCTTATCTATAGTGATAAGGCACAAACCGAACTCGCTGAGCAGTATGAAGAACAGCCGCTTATGACGCTGATTAATAGCCCTTATCAGTCTTTAGCTAGTGCTCAAGCTATATTTATCATCAGCTGGTCGCCACAAGATCGCTTAGATGTTGCCAGTATCAATCAGTACGCAATGCCTATCTTTGATGCGCAGAACGTATTGACCCGTGTGCAAGTTGAGGGACTTGTTGGCGGTTACGTGGGTATCGGTCGCAACAAGTCATAGTTTTTATCATTAAAAAAGGGTCTGCTCATATGATAATGAGTAGACCCTTTTTTTATTCTATTAACCTCGAAGCGTTTTTAGACAATATAACAGACTAGATACGTTAAGCCGGTATCGCTCCTTGAGCGGCTAACCACTGCTGAATGTCGTCCACTTTTTGCGCGAGTAACTCTTTATCCCCACGCGCTTCAATATTTAGACGAATCAGTGGCTCAGTATTAGACGCTCGCAAATTAAAACGCCAATCACCAAAGTTCAGGCTCAGTCCGTCTAAGGTCGATTTTTTAGGGTTTTGCGCGCTAAATCTATTTTCTATGGCGCTGATAATACTGGGCGCATCATGGGTAGTCAGGCGAAAGTTAAGCTCGCCTGAGCTTGGATAGTCGCTGATATAGCCTGTGACCAATTCTGACAGCGTTTTGCCTGTGACTGACAATAGCTCAATGGTCAACAGCCAAGGTATCATGCCACTATCACAGTAGAAAAAATCGCGAAAATAATGA
>NZ_JBQQFC010000212.1:0-4350 GCF_052258445.1 Psychrobacter sp. T6-1 | reverse complement strand
GGTGATGATGCTTCACCTTTTAAGATAGCAGCTAAAAATGCAGCTTTTACGTAGGCCGCTTGGTCAACGCCAGCTGGGATACGGTTCTCTAACAAGTTCATTAGGAACTCATCTTCGCCTGCTGGTGGGTTTTTTAGAATCTCTACCAATTGAGCAACTTGTTTTTCGCTAAGCGGTAGTGGTACCGTTCCTAGCTCAGCACGCTCTGCGACATGTTTACGATAAGCTTCTAACATATAGGTCTTCCTTGTCAGTTGGAGTGAGCACACGGCGTGGGTAGTCAGTGTGACTGCCTGCATTCGTGTGCAATTTTGGATAAGGGTGATTTTGAGTGACTATATTATTGAATAATAAGCGGAGTAATTATTCCTGCTAATATAGCCTAAAACGACTAAAAAGTTAATGGCTCAGCCAACAAAAGACCTCATACGATAGCGATATTGAACATTTATTATAAAAATGGTCTCATCATTGAACGAATTGAACCTGTATTAAACAGATTTTAGTTATTTGTTATACTGTTTTTAAATAGTTAAGCGCTTATATATTTAGAAGTTTACTTCGACATCTAGAGCAAATCGAAACTTTACCGCTGCAATAGGACAAATCATGAACAACAAAGATAAGTCAGATAATTATAACAATGGTCTCAAAGTACGTACTGAAGTCATGGGAGAAGTGCATGTAAAGCGCTCGTTAGAAGCGGCGACAGATTTTACCCAGCCGCTACAGGACTGGATCGTCGAGCACGCTTGGGGTACAACGTGGCAAGATGAGTCCGTCCTACCTCGCAAATACCGCTCACTCATTACGATAGGTTTTTTGATTGCACAAAAGAGCCCAAACGAGCTAAAAGGTCATATCCGCGGCGCGATTAATAACGGCGCAAGTGTTGCCGAGATTCAAGAAGTGCTCATGCACAGTCTGCCTTACTGCGGCGCGCCCGCCACCCAAGAAGCCTTTCGCGCGGCTATTGAAGTATTTAGCGATTTGGGCATAGATATCGATAATTTAAACCACAACAAGCTATAGAGTAAAGGGTTGAATAATAAAACCTGAGCGCAATATCTGCTATAATAAAGGCACTTACAAAGCATGCCGATAATTCCATAAACCCTTATCCTATCAAGGGTTAAGAGATCATTGATTATGACAAATGCCGTTCAAAGTTATGTCCCTGCTGCCAAAGCCAAACCCAAAAAAGCGGTGCAAGGCGAAAAATTGCGTGGCTACGATAAAGTTGCCCGTATCCCAATTAAAGTAATCCCGACAGTCGAGGCCAAA
Organism: Psychrobacter sp. T6-1; assembly: GCF_052258445.1. NCBI lineage: Bacteria > Pseudomonadati > Pseudomonadota > Gammaproteobacteria > Moraxellales > Moraxellaceae > Psychrobacter > Psychrobacter sp. T6-1. The sequence goes on along the minus strand of NZ_JBQQFC010000212.1, from coordinate 3,066 downwards.
AAAAAGCCAGATTGGATTCGGGTTAAGATGTCGTCACCTAGCGAGGTGGCACGTATCAAAGCCACACTGCGCGAGCAAAAGCTTTATACCGTCTGTGAAGAAGCTGCTTGCCCTAACCTACCCCAGTGCTTCGCTGATGGTACGGCGACCTTTATGATTATGGGTGATATCTGTACCCGTCGCTGCCCATTCTGCGACGTCGGACACGGTCGTCCGAACGAGCTAGATAAAGACGAGCCGCGTCATACCGCTGAGACGATTTTAGGCCTAGGTCTTAAATATGCGGTCATTACCTCTGTCGATCGTGATGATCTCAAAGATGGCGGCGCGGCGCATTTCGTTGAAGTGCTCAATGAATCAAGAGCGCTTAGCCCGAATTGCTTAATTGAAATACTCGTACCAGATTTCCGTGGTCGCATGGAAGTGGCTTTAGATTTGTTGACACAAACACCGCCAGATGTCTTTAACCACAACATCGAAACCGTGCCCCGTCTATACAAAGCCTTCCGTCCCGGTTCTGACTATCAGCATTCACTAGACTTGCTCAAGTTGTATAAAGAGCGTCGCCCTGATATCGCTACCAAGTGCGGGTTTATGGTTGGTCTTGGTGAGACAGAAGAAGAGGTCTATGCGCTACTCGATGATCTAAAGGCGCATGATGTCGATATGATAACGGTTGGTCAGTACTTGCAGCCAAGTAAAAACCATGCACCAGTCGATCGTTATGTGCATCCAGACGAGTTCCAACGCTATATGGACTATGGCAAAAAAATTGGCTTCTTTAGTATTTGGGCCGGTCCCATGGTACGCTCAAGCTACTTTGCCGATCGTCAATATTATGGTGAGGATTGTCCAGCACCTATCCGTAGCAAAAAGGCGCTTGAGGCTGAGGGTAAATTGGGCTGCTAGCTAGTAATCAGATAAGCTAGTGATTAAAAGAGATCTACTTAGGTCTCTTTTTTTATTGTCAAAGCGCTTTTACCACCTTTGTGCAAAGCAGCTACATTCACAGGCCATAATAGTGTTATATTTTGAAGCAATAATAAACTGCCTACCGAAAAAGGATCACCTTATGAGCCAAGCATTTACACCGCAAGAAGGCTCTTGCTCTTGTTATAGTAATACTTATACGATAAATCATGCTCCTATCGGCCGCTTTATCTGTCATTGCACCATTTGCCAAGAATATACGGGTAAAGCCTACAATGATGTGACAGTTTTATTTAAGTCAGATCTTAGCGAATTAGATATTAACAAAACCCGTTTTCGCCGTTGGAAATTACCGCCAAATATCAACCGTGGACTTTGCAAACGCTGTCATAAACCAAGTGTTGAGAAGGCGATGGGCGGCGCGCTTATGCTAGTGCCAACCGACAACTATCCTAATGTCGATGCCCTGCTTGATCCGACGATGCATCTATTCTATGATAGCCGAGTAGAAGATATAGAAGACGATTTACCCAAGTATACAGGCTTTGCACAAAGTCAGACGATGATTGTTAAAGCACTGGCTCAGGGTGTGTTTAAGAGAGTTACTAAACGCTAGCAGTATCTGTTCAAAAATTAGTTATCTGTCTTATTGAGTTTTTTAGTTAAATACTTATTGTTAAACATCTGGAAACGTTCTATGACTTCAAAAGAAGAAGACACTGTAAAACACTCGGCTGACATCGCTATCATTGGCGGCAGCGGTCTATATCAAATGGCAGACTTGACTAACCAGCGTAGCGTCAGCATCTCGACGCCTTATGGCAAGCCATCCGATGATATTGTCTTAGGTGAATTAAATGGCATGACCGTTGCTTTTTTGACACGTCATGGTCAAGGGCATAAGTTTACACCGTCAAAAGTGCCTTATCGCGCTAATATCTATGCGCTGAAGACTTTAGGGGTACGCTACATCATTTCAGTATCAGCGGTCGGCTCATTGCAAGAAACTCTTAAACCGTTAGATATGGTCGTCCCTGATCAGATGATCGATATGACTAAGCATCGTGCTAGTACTTATTTTGGTACAGGCGCAGTTGCTCACGTTTCGATGGCTGATCCTTTATGTACCAAAGTTGCTGATATTTTGACTCGTGCTTATGACATAGCAAAGATATCTGAGGGTGAGTGTCATCCAAAAGCGACTTACGTTTGTATCGAAGGGCCGCAATTTTCTACTCGTGCTGAGTCGCAGTGGTATCGCCAAATGAACGCTGATATTATCGGCATGACTAACATGCCAGAAGCTAAGCTGGCGCGTGAAGCTAGCATCGCTTATGCTACGCTTGCGCTAGTCACCGATTTTGACTCTTGGCATCCTTTTGAGGCAGACGTTAGTGCCGATTATGCGATTCAGAACCTGATGAAAAACGCGGATAATGCGCAGCAAGTTATCAAAGAGGCCGTCACCCTACTCGCAAGCGAGCAGCCTGACTCTATTGCTCATAATGCGCTAGCACAAGCACTAGTGACGCCGGTGGACGCTATGAGCAATGAGGTAAAAGCAAAGATTAGCGCGCTATTGCCTAAATAGTATCAATCGCTATTGCGTAAAAAAGCCATCAAATTATTTGATGGCTTTTACATTTTAAATCATCAGAAATTAATCGTTATTTAGCTTATATAGTCGAATCCAAATAAATTAGATATGTAGCTATCAAGTCGCTCAATCAAAGTTTGTTTTTCTTGCGCGCTGTGCCTACGCCGCTCGATGCGGCGAAAAATAAATTTTCATCTCGCTGCATCGTGTTTATATTGAATTACCTATAACCATCAAGCCAACCTTTAGGCAGATACTGTAAATCCTCTGGCTCATCGATATCATGCAAAGTATCTAGTTTTGTAAGTGACCATCCTAAGTCACGTATGCGCTGCTGGGTAATACAGGCAACGCTTGCGGTACTCCATTCAATGTTTGAAAACAAGCTAGCATCAGCTTGTTTAAAACCAAACAGTACATATCCGCCATCTGAGGCTGGAATCATCACGCTATGTGAGTTGTCTAACTGCTGCGCGGCATCTTGAATCACTGCCGCTGTCAAACTGGGACAATCGCTTCCTATCAACAACACCTTTTTA
>NZ_JBQQFC010000211.1:0-4353 GCF_052258445.1 Psychrobacter sp. T6-1 | reverse complement strand
AGCAAAATCATCCAGCGTTTTAGTTACCGTAAAGTCTTGGTGGTCAACACCATTATGCTAGGGATACTTATCATTATCCTAGCGCAGTTCAACGACCCCTCTTACTGGATGTGGTATATTCCTGTACTGATCTTAATGGGTGCGAGCAACTCTATGCAATTTAGTGCTATGAACACCCTGACCATAGGCGACTTACAAGGCACGCAAACCAGTAGCGGTAATAGCTTAATGGCCGTCAATCAGCAGTTAGCAATAGGGTTTGGTATTGCTTTTGGCGCTGCGGTTTTAAACCTATTGCGTGAGCGTATGGAATTTAATACCTTACTGGCCTTTCAAACGACCTACTGGATACTGGGTATCTTAACGATCTTGTCAGGTTTGCACTTTTTACGACTAAAACCCAAAGATGGTCAAGGATTATACTGACAAATGTTTTCAAAAATACCTTAGATATACTATATTAATAATGCTTATGTGAGTAATTGCCATGTATAAGTATTACGCTAATATGTCGCTAACTGTATGTTTGTAAATGGATATTAGCAACCCGTAGTCCCTTTACGAAAACTGTAAAGTTTTCTATTATTATTCGATTATTCATTCGTGTACTGTTATATTATGTTTTCTTAATCAAACCATAAGTTGGAAACGTCTATGTCTACTGATAGTTTTGTAATGCAACCGCTTGGACTGTTCAAAGCCTTGTCTGATCCAACTCGGTTAAATATCTTTTATATTTTGTACAAAAAAGAAGCGCGCTGCGTTGGCGAATTAGTGGATATGTTAGATCAGCCGCAGCCTACTATATCGCGCCATCTTAACCATCTCAAAAAAATAGGTCTGCTCAATGCAGTACGAGATGGTACGTGGATGTGGTACGAAGTGGCGAACGATTTGCCGCAGTGGTCTCAAGTCATTCTCGAGTCTACTCACGAGACGATGGTCAAACAAGCCGAGGGTAAAAAAGCCCCGCTTGTAAACCTCTAATTTAAAAGACCTATATATTAGGTCTTTTTTACGCCTATTTACTTTTGTATCTAGACACCTTCAAACAGCTATACCAAATCCAAAAAGTCACTGACAAAGGCATTGCTCGTCTGCTCTATTAAGCTCTCAGGCGTGCCGACTTGCTCAACGCGTCCTTGATTCATCACCACAATCTCATCTGATACTGCTCGCGCCTCTTCTTGATCATGAGTGACCATAATACTGGTGATACCCAGCTCGTGATGGATATTCTTAAGCCAAGTACGCAGCTCTTTACGCACTTTGGCATCGAGTGCGCCGAATGGCTCATCTAGTAACAAGAGTTTAGGCTTGACGGCTAATGCTCGCGCAAGTGCAATACGCTGCCGCTGCCCGCCTGAGAGCTGATGCGGATAGGCATTAGCCAGTTGTGGCAATTGTACCAAGTCTAATAAATCAGCCACGCGCTGCTTGATTTCAGTTTTGCTAGGACGCTCGTTTTTGGGCAGTAGCGTCAACCCAAAAGCGATATTATCAGCGATGTTTTTGTGGCGAAACAGCGCATAATGCTGAAACATAAAGCCAATATGACGCTTTTGCACGGGTGTATTGGTCACATCAAGACCATCAAACAATATCTGACCTGAGTCGGCATATTCAAGCCCTGCGATGATACGTAGCAAGGTCGTTTTGCCGCAGCCTGAGGGGCCAAGTAAAGTCGTCAGCTTGCCAGTTGGCACGGTAATATTAATATTATCCAACGCGGTAAACTTACCAAAGGTTTTATTAACGTCTCTTATCTCAATGCTCATAGTGATATCTCTGTGTCATTCTTTAGGATTTATTTGACGCCGTCGGTTTTAGCTGGTTTCTCGATTGGCTGATTGTCAACCGTCGCATTGGCGCTCACTGGCAACTCAGGCGCTGCCGCTAGGCGCTCAGACTTGGCAAACTTGCGTGATTGCATCTTTGTCATAATCTGCTGCACCAGCAAAGTGACGAGTGCTAAAGCGGCAAGCAAACTTGACAAGGCAAAAGCGGCGGTAAAGTTATATTCGTTATAGGCAATCTCAACGAGTAGCGGCATAGTATTAGTCTCACCGCGTATGTGCCCTGATACCACGCTTACCGCACCAAACTCACCCATCGCGCGCGCATTGGTCAATATCAAACCATATAGCAGCGCCCATTTAATATTAGGCATTGTGATGTGCCAAAATGTCTGCCAACCGCTGGCACCTAGGGTCAATGCCGCTTGTTCTTCAGAGTCGCCTTGGGTTTGCATCAAAGGGATAAGCTCACGGGCGACAAAGGGAAAGGTCACAAAAAGCGTTGCAAGCACAATCCCTGGTACCGCAAATATTACCTGAAACCCTAGGCTCTCAAGCCAGCCGCCAACAGGGGAATTTAGACCAAACAGCAAGATAAACATCAGACCTGCAACCACAGGTGATACCGAAAATGGTAAATCAAGTAAGGTCGTCACCAATTGCTTACCCCGAAATTGATAGCGGGTTACCAGCCAAGCAATAGCAATACCCATCACCATATTGATCGGTAAAACGATAGCGGCAGTGAGCAAAGTCAGCTTAATCGCTTGTAGCGCCTCATCCTCAACTAGGGAAGCAATATATAAATCCCAGCCGTTTTTAAGCGCTTCATAAAACACGGCAAGTAGTGGGATGACTAACATGATAATCATAAATAAGACGGCGATACCGATAAACACTCGTCTGACCCATGGTTTATCTTTGGTCGCAGGATTGCTTTGGTAGTCGTAGCTATTGGCGATTTGCATATTAGCGAGCTCCTACGCGGCGCGACAGTTTCCACTGCACGATATTGATACTGAGCAAAATAACAAACGAGATCATCAGCATAAATAGCGCCACAGCCGACGCCCCTTGAATATCAAATTGCTCAAGTTTACTAATGATGATGATAGGCAAAATCTCAGACTGCATGGGAATGTTGCCCGCGATAAAAATTACTGAACCATACTCACCAGTTGCCCGCGCAAACATCATGCCAGCGCCCATAAACAGCGCAGGTAATAGCTCAGGCAGAATCACTTTGCGAAACGTCGTCAAACGAGTTGCACCTAGTACCGCAGATGCCTCTTCAAATTCAACCGATAGCTCAGCGAGTACAGGCTGTACGGCGCGCACGATAAAGGGAAAGCTGACCACTACTAAAGCGAGCCAAATACCGATCGGCGTAAACGCCACTTGAATACCAATCTTGGCAAACCATTGTCCGATTAGGCCATTAGGCGCATAGAGCGTGGCAAGCGAGATGCCCGTTACCGCCGTCGGTAGTGCAAAAGGCAAGTCAACTAAGGCGTTGATCAAGGACTTGCCCCAAAACTCATAGCGCACCAGCACCCAAGCGACAAGGGTACCAAACACCATATTAGTCAGCATCGCCAAAAACGACATCCAAAGGCTCAGCTTAATTGCGGCAGTCACCTGCGGCTGGGATATGGTCTCCCAAAACCCGCTCCAGCCCATCTGGGTGGTGGTATAAGCCATCATCGCAAACGGCAATACCACAAGCAGGGATAAACTAAAGACTGTGATACCCATGCTAAGACCAAAGCCTGGTAGCACGTTGCGCTGACGCAAACGCATGAGCCAGCCTTTATTAGGAGGAGCAAGCGTATTGGCTAAAGGAGTCTTTGCGCTCATAAGGGTAGTCCTGTTTGTTCTTATTTTTTATGACTTTACAATTGAAATGCCTTATACCATAAAGGACATAGCAGTGATCGCTATGTCCCCATGTCTGCATATTTATAAGTCTCAATATCCATAAGCTACAGTCGCTTATAGTGAATAAAGCGCTTAATTACTGCGGAGCATTGACGGCGAGCTGATCAAAGACGCCGTTATCGCTAAAGAACGTACCCATAATCTCATCCCATGAACCAAAGGCATCGTTCGGGCGGAAGGTTTCAACAGGTGGTAATTTATCGCCGTTTTTATCAAGGACGCTCTTAACGCTAGGACGCAGGTATAGATCAGCCGCGAGCTGCTGAGCCGGCTCGCTCCATAGGTAATCCAGATAAGCTTTGGCCGCATCTGTCGTCCCTTTTTTGTCTGTAACCGTGCTTACGATGGCAACGGGGCTCTCTGACTTAATAGAGTAATCAGGATAGACGATATCAACCTGACCTTGACCGAACTGCGTGGCGGCTAGATTGGCTTCGTTCTCAAAGGTCACGAGCACATCACCGATACCGCGCTGCACAAAGGTTGTGGTCGCTGCACGTCCACCATTCTCATAAACCTTGACGTTTTTGAGCATGTCGCGGACGTAATTTTTGGCGTTGTCTTCATTATTATCAAAAGCATGCAGACCGTAGCCATAAGCGCCCAAGAAGGCATAACG
>NZ_JBQQFC010000210.1:0-4357 GCF_052258445.1 Psychrobacter sp. T6-1 | reverse complement strand
CGCGATACGGGGCAAACGCTGTATATCTTGGATGAGCCGACCACTGGTTTGCATTTCCATGATATTGATAAGCTGCTTAATATCCTGCATGCGCTACGTGATAAAGGCAATACCATCGTGGTCATCGAGCATAATCTTGACGTTATTAAAACTGCCGATTGGGTCATTGATCTTGGTCCTGAAGGCGGCAAAGGTGGTGGACTGATTATCGCAGAAGGGACGCCTGAAGAAGTGGCAGAAGTGAAAGGCTCGTATACGGGTGAGTTCTTAAAGCCGATGCTTAAGCAAGCGATGTCTGAGGCGAGTTAGTATTTTAGTTTCGGTTGTCATTTAAAGGTCACTCTTTTGGGGTGGCCTTTTTTTCGCCGTCCCCCTCATTTTCAAAAACAATAACTTTAGGTTTAAATCAAGCTTATAAATAGATTTTAAATATCTGAAAATATTGATTTTTTATTTGCTTTACCAAATAATTGCATTGGTTTTTTCTCACTTTTCTTACTTAGTTTATCTTCATAGCCTTTATCTGCATTTAGCTGATAAATATCAGGGCTTTCTACGAACTCCAACCAACCTTCTTTCATCCACTTTTCAATGACATTTTTACCCATTATAGAAATTAAATTAGCAAGCTGTGCATGTGGAGAACCAAAATAATAGACAATTACGTTGATAGAAGGGTTTGAATCTTGGTTAAACCCGAATATTTCCTCGATATAATCGCTATCAGAAGAGTCTAGAGAATGTCCCCAAAGGTATATTTCAATTAACTCGTTTTCACCTATGGCACCATATTCAAATTTTTCTCTATCTAAATCAGTTATATCAGGATTACCTCTTAGAAATTGATAGTCTGTATTATTAACTAGTTTCTGATAGTATTTCACAAACCCGTAGGCCTTTTCTTCTACTAGAATCTTATTTTCTAAGTCAGATATGCCTAAGACTATTGTATTAGCCTTATTGCCTCCTGTCTTTCCATGTAGAAATTGTGTATGAGCATGGTTATAGAGCCTTTCGACAGTAGAAGAATAATTGAAGCTATAAATAGTACACTCATCTTTTGATAAAACTTTAGGTAAAGCTAATTTCTTTCTAGGTTCGAATGTATTGATATACTCGATATACATAGAAAATATATCAATAAAATCGTTCCAATGCTTAGTTAAACTTAAAAATATTTTATTTGTATCTAAGTAAACAGCATGCTCATGATAATATTTAACAAACTCTTTATTCAAAGTAAGCTTTCTTATATCAAACTGTTCCCTTTCTATAATATTAAATTGCCATAATATTTTAGAAATAGCTGGATGCTTTCTAAACATTTTTTCTCTAATTAAACTTGACTGTATACTTGCTTCTTTTTTATCGTCTGTTACACGGAAGTGCTGAGGTTCTCCTTCCATTTCATCTATTAAGCTACATACCGAATTAAGAGTATCTTTGACCTCATTCTCAAAATCTATCCACGTATCTACCCCGCTATCAACTTGACTTTTGAAAAACCGAAACCAGTGACTATCTATCAGCTTTTTTTTCAATCCATCTATTTGCTTTACTGTTATTTCTAGCTCTTCTGTTTTATATAGCTCTTTACATTTTGTTAAAATAAAATCTTCATCATCTAAAAAGTCCTTATATAGATAATCAAATGATAGTGAGGTATTTGATGAGGCTTCTTCTACCACTTTCATTACATGAATAAAATGTTCATATTTCGTTGGTAAGTAATGAGCCAAATCAAAGCCATTACCAATTATCAATATTCTATCTCTCACAATCATGAAACTTCTCTTTAATAGTTTGTAGGTTAAGTTGAAGAAAAAACACTTTTATTAAAGTATTGTACCAAACTATCTTGTTAGGTCTCGTACCTCGATACCAAGTTACAGAATATTCTTTAATTATGGCTAATCCGTAGGTTGGAGGTTGGAGGTTGGCGTAGAGCCTGCGACATCCAACAAATAATACACCCACCAAAAACCCTCTCAATTACACCACGTCTCCAATCACAACACTTTCATTACAATCCGCCCCATAACGACCGATAAAATAGAACACATCCAAAATCTAAATAATAATTGAAAATATAAGGATGACTCATGGCTAAGACTATTTTAATCACTGGCAGCACGGATGGCATTGGCAAACTTGCCGCTTTAAATTTAGCAAAAGCGGGACATCAAGTCTATTTGCATGGCAGAGATGTCGAAAAACTTGCTAGCGTTATTATGGAGGTCAAAGCAGTAGCGACTAGCGCATCGACGGACAATATTGATGGGTTTGTGGCGGATTTGTCAGATTTAAATGCGGTGCGTAGCATGGCAGCAGAAGTGAATGACAAGATATCAAAGCTTGATGTCCTTATCAATAACGCCGGGATTTATACCACCGCATCGCCCGTGACCAAAGACGGATTGGACGTGCGTTTCGTGGTCAATTATTTAGCGCCTCATGAGTTAACCAACGCCTTATTACCACTACTTAAAAAGTCTAATCAAGCGCGCATTGTCAATCTAAGCTCAGCGGCGCAAGCACCAATATCCTATCCCGCTTTTGCAGGGAACGAACGTCTCGATGACAAAGACGCCTACGCGCAAAGCAAGCTAGCACTCACGATGTGGAGTATGGACTTAGCCGATACCGTCGCAGATGATAATATCAACGTCATCGCGGTCAATCCTGGCTCGTTACTCAATACCAAAATGGTCGATGAGGCTTATGGCAAATACTGGTCATCAGCAGATAAAGGCGCGAATATCCTAACCGCGCTTGCCATCTCGGATGAGTTCGCTGATGATACGGGTAAATACTTTGATAATGACATCAAGGATGGCGCGCATGGCGAGGCTAGAGGCGAGTTCGGACAACCGCATACTGATGCGTTAAATAAAGACGCCATTACCGAACTTAAACGCCAAACTCAGAATTTATTACAATCACTATAATATTCAACCATAGGAAACACTTATGAACACTCAAGAAAAACAGGCTATTACCCTCGTTGCTAATATCACAGCTAAACCTGAACACGCCGAAAGCCTCAAGTCTGAGCTACTCAAGCTGGCAAAGGCATCACAAGCCGAACAAGGCGCTATGCAATATAATATCCATCAAGATAATGACAATCCGAATCACTTCATTACTTATGAGGTCTGGGAGAGTCAGGAGCTTATGGAACAGCATGGACAAAGCGAGCATTTTCAAAACTTTATGAAGGTCACAAAGGATATGATCGAAGACTCTAATCTTACGCAAATGACCCGTATTGCGTAAGGTTTGTAGACATAAAACTAAGGCGTAACGGTTTATTATCATCGATCAAGATAAGGACATCTTCAATGAAAATCAAAAACCATCCAAAGCTAAAAAAACTCGCATTCAAAGCACAAAAAACTATCGTTAGAAAAATAGTCCACCTACCCAAGCCTATTCTACGCAAAATCGCAGGTAAGCCCATCGCCATAGACGGTCAGACTTTGGATGTCTCAGTGCAAGTCATTCTTAAGCTATTTGGTCCACCGCCCAATCACCTAGCGAGCGTTGCCAGCACGCGCAGACAGATCGATGCACAAGGGCCATTACTCGCGCAGTCTAATCATAAAGATATCATCAGCGATGACTTTCCCCTTGACGTATCAGGCGGTGATAGCATAACGCTACGTCGTTATCGACATCGCAAAGTCAAAGATAATAATCAGCCTGCTTTGGTGTTTTTTCATGGTGGTGGTTATGTGGCAGGCTCACTTGAATCACACGATTTGGTCTGTCAGCATTTGGCGGCAGATGGTAATTGCACCGTCATCGCAGTCGATTATCGCCTCGCGCCTGAGCACCCCTTCCCTACTCCTGTCAATGATGGACTGGCAGCTTTCCGTCATGTTGCCAATAATGCCGATAAGTTTGGTGTTGATGCGACGCGTCTGGCGGTCGGTGGTGACAGCGCAGGTGGTAACTTAGCGGCTGTCGTCGCGCAGCAAACCAAAGACGATACCTATCCGCCAAAATTGCAACTATTATGGGTGCCTTGGGTCGATATGAGCCGTGAGTATGAGTCGTATGAGCTATTTGCGACAGGTTTTTTCTTAGAGCGCGTAAAGATGCGCTGGTTCCAAGAGCAATACATAAACGATAAAGCGGATACCAAAGACCCGATGGCATCGCCGATATTTGGTGATTTAGAAGGCGTCGCTCCTGCCGTTGTTTTGGTCGGAGGATTCGATCCTTTGCGCGATGAAGGCGTGGCTTATGCGAATAAACTTGAAGAAGCCGGTGTAGAGACTCAGCTCACCATTTATGAGACCATGCCGCATTTGTTTTTGATGTTTGCAGGTGAGATTGAGGATGCAAAAGTGGC
>NZ_JBQQFC010000209.1:0-4386 GCF_052258445.1 Psychrobacter sp. T6-1 | reverse complement strand
GTATTGCGAATTAACAGACCGATTGAGGTGCCTGTGGTTTTGCCTTCAAATACCCCTGAGATGATCTCGACCTCATCTGACTCACGGCGCTGGGTGGCGTATTTGGACGTGCCTGGCTTACGGCGATCCAAATCTACTTGCAAATCTGCCTCGCTAAGCTCTAGACCAGGTGGCACGCCATCTACTATTGCCATAAGACCTGCGCCGTGCGACTCGCCACATGTCGTCACACAAAACAGCTGTCCAATACTATTGCCTGCCATACTTATCCTTAATCATTGGTGCTTGCTATCAGCACTTACATCATCAAATTATTCTCTTTAAAAATAACAACATAGCCTCTACTGAGCGCCATCTAGCCTTTGTACATAGTTAGCAAATAGCGCACGGTTGGCGATAAGCTCATCATAAGTGATAGCAAACACGCCGTGTCCGCCAAGCGCAAACTTGAGCCAATCAAACTGGATATCAGGATACGCTTGGTTCAATGCCCATTCGCTATCGCCCACTTCACAGATGAGCAGGCCTTCAGGGCTTAAATAATCTGCCGCTTGATACAAGATATGATGCACAAGATCTAAGCCATCTTGCCCAGCCGCCAAAGCGTGTTCAGGCTCATACAAAAACTCTGGCGGCAAATCTGCCATGATAGCAGCGTCCACATAGGGCGGATTGGTGACAATGAGCTCGTACTGGTTCTCAGCGGGTATCTTGGCAAACAGATCCGACTCTATCACATTGACCTGATGGCCTAAGTCATGATGATCGACATTGACCATAGCGACCTCAAGCGCGCCTTTGTCAATATCGACGGCATCGACCAAAGCGTCGACGAAACGAGTCGCCATAGCGATAGCGATACAGCCTGAACCCGTACACATATCTAATATACGCTCAGGCTGCGACAACTGCTTCATGTCAAGGCCATGATCATAAAAACTCGCCGCTTTATCTGAGCCTGCTTGACCCAAAGGCACAGCGCGCTCATTCACATCAAAGTAAGGATAGAACTGCTGGCGTATCAGCTCAGCAATCGGTGAGCGTGGAATCAAAACGCGCTCATCGACATAAAAGGGCAAATCACAAAAGTAAGCCAAATTAATCAAGTAGCTAAGCGGTTTACGCTCGCTAATACGCTGCTCAAGTAAGCTCAGCACTGCTTGCTTCTCTGATGCGGTCAAACGGCAATCGAGAATCTGCTCATTAGCAGACCAATCTAATGATAAAGAATGCAGAACGATAGCCGCCGCTTCAGCGAACTCATCGGTAGTACCTTGTGCGACCACAACGTCATAATTACGCAGTTGTGTCACCGAAAAACGAATAAAGTCGCGAATACTAAATAACTGCGCGCGGGCCTCTTCAAGCTCACTATGCAAATTAGCAAATTGATTATGCTCTGAGTCTTGCATCGCGTCTTCATCTAAATGTAGATTCTGAAAGTCCTCTGCGCTCATGATTTGATCTGCTGACATACTGCCCCTAATGATTAAAATTCGTTATCAAAAGTAATAATCGCTCAAGCCTTTGGCATAATTTTAGCTCAAGTCAAATACGCATTATAGACGCAAACGCCAGATTGCGCCAATTGCTGTTAGTATCGGCTTGTAGTCTTACTCCTAGCGCAAGCTTCGTATCAGCTTCCTTGCTAAAAAACCTGTAGCCTGACTCAATTATCTCTGTATTGTAGTGAATGCGTCATCAGTTGACACAAAGCGGATAAGAGGCACAAAAATGTGTGTCAAAAGTTTGCGAAGCGCCCTAAATATGCGCATAATAGCCCCATTAGTAACCATCACAAGTGAATAAACATGATGAAATTAAACCCTCTTATCGCCTCTGTAGCACTTGCTATGCTTAGCGCAAGCACTTTTGCTGCGCCCAATGATAATACGCGCACCCTGCCCGTAGGTACTGCAGAGCAATTGCCAGATATCGCTGTTCTAGCGAGCCTTGATGTCGAAGAAAACCGCAATCGCTCAATAGCTAAAAACAACAATGCGACCGATCGTATGAGTCAACTTATTGACTCCAAGCGTACTCAGGCGGCGACTCAACCTAGAAACGCTCAAGCTGCGAACAACAATGCGGCATCAAATAACATTGCTGCTGATAACATGAGCGCCCAGGAATTGACCCGTAAAGACGAGCAGTCTGATCGCACAGATGAGATTAGTGAAGGTCAAGCTATTGCCGCGCCCAGTCAAGGTAGTGAGCCTTTTGACGCGCCTGCGTTTGAGATACCGCGCACAGAGCAGTTGCAAGCGGCTAATACCGATACCACGATCAAGAGTATCGAAGATGTTGATGGCAAAATACATACTACGCTGAACCTCTCAAACTATGCCAAACAGGTCAATAACGCTACCTGGTCGCCTAGCATGAATGTCAACTCAGCAATGACCATCAAAATCCAAGCCTTGTTAGATTGGAACCACGCCTCACCTGGTCCTATCGATGGCGGCTGGGGTATGAACAGTAAAAAAGCTTTGACCAATTTTCAGGCGATGAAAGGCTTGCCAACGACGGGAAAAATGGATCAAAAAACTTGGGATGCGCTAGTCAAGAATATCCCAGCCAATAAGCCCGTACTGGTCACTTATACGCTGACCGAAGACGATATCAAAACCAACTTTGCGACAACCCCTTCAGGCTATCCAGCCAAATCAAAAATGAAAGGTCTGTACTATCAGGATATCAAAGAGATGTTAGGTGAGCGCTTTCATATGGACGTGCGCTACCTTGACAAGCTCAATAAAAACAAAGATTACCGCGCAGGCGAGACCATCACAGTCCTCAACACACGCGCGCCACTTAAACAGCGTATCAACCGCGTAGTCGCTAACAAAGCCGATCAAACCCTTTACGCCTATAATGGCGACAAGCTGGTCGCAACTTATCCCACTACGGTTGGTAGTAGTAGCACACCTTCACCACAAGGCACGTTTAAGATTATTAATAGAGTCAAAATGCCGTGGTACAAAGCAACAGTCGGCGAAGGCAGTGACAAGCAAGTTCATATGATACCACCAGGCCCGAACAATCCCGTCGGCGTAGTATGGATGGGACTGTCAAAACCCTCTTATGGTATCCATGGTTCACCTAAGCCTGAAGGCATTAGCCGTCAAGCCTCGGCAGGTTGTGTACGCTTGACCAACTGGGATGTATTAGAGGTCTACGCCAATATCGAAAACGGCGCCACGGTTGAACTTCAGTAATAAAAACGTTATAAAAATAAAAAGACCTTTAATCAAAGGTCTTTTTTTTGCGACAACACTTTACATACTATTCATTGATAGCGCCATAGCCTTCTTCATTGCCTGTAATGCTGCCAAGCTTTCTGCTGAAATACCAGCTGATAGGCAGACACAACATAAACCCGATCGCAATAACGATTTGTATATGAACAATCTGGTTAAATCCAGTCACTAAGGCTGCAATCATAAGTACGCCTATGACGACCGTTAATGCTATGGTAAAAACGACGGAGAATAATGGCCAGTTCATTATCTAATCCTTATATTAGTTGTGGGTATACCTACTTTATACCTCAAAACCACATTAATAGTAAGTATTTAATATAGACCTTTGAGCCAGTAATACTAAGTGACTTAAGCTGATAACCCTGTTAATATTAGGGAGTTATCTGCCAATCAATAAACGCGTGTTTTTTTATCCAAAAGCTGTTTTGATTTACAAATTCACTCTTTATCTATCTGCAAAAAACACTCCTCTTTTATTCATTTATCATTACAATAGTGGCTCTCTTTTTCTTCTAACGAAGCTTGCTACTATGACCTCATCCGATGATGCCGCGCCAGAAAATTCAGACACCCTTATTGAGAGTCCTGCCAAAACGGGCAAAGTGTCCTCAGAGCCTCTGATCGATCATATCGAAAACTTAGATCGCACCCGTGTAGATTTTAATCATGACGAATCTGATGAAACGGTCAGTCAAGCCGATAGCCAAGACTCTGAGAATGGCGATTTAGAGACAGATAATACTCAGACAATGCCTGCCGAAAATCCAGAATCTACCATAGTGTTAGAATCTGTCAGTCCTGATGTGGTGATTGCTACTTTAGAGACGCCTGAGTCTGAAGCTCAAGACACCCAAGTCATGTCTGAAACTGAAGATTTAGCAAATCAAAAAACAGATAGCGGCGCTGATCCTTCTCTTCTAATTACTGACGACAATGCAGAAATAATCATCAGTGCTGAGAGTGATAGCACGCCAAGCACGCAGCCTACGACCGCCGATGATACCGTTGTGATTAGTGATGCTGCTAATGGGCAAGACGTTGCCGTACAAGGTGACTTACCTGCCAGTACATCGAATCTCCAATCGTTAGAGCAAAACGAACAAGCTGTCACTGATAATAAACT
>NZ_JBQQFC010000208.1:0-4392 GCF_052258445.1 Psychrobacter sp. T6-1 | reverse complement strand
CTTGCCAGCGGCGCGGATACGATGAAGATGAAGTTCGGTCATCATGGTGCCAATCATCCGGTACAAGATTTGGACACCGGTTTGGTGATGATTACTAGTCAAAACCATGGCTTTGCGGTTGATGAAACCAGCTTACCTGATAACGTCAAAGTCACCCATCGCTCATTGTTTGACGGTACTAACCAAGGTATTGAGCTGACCAATAAACCCGTCTTTAGCTTCCAAGGTCATCCAGAAGCGAGTCCTGGCCCGCATGACGCCGCTGAATTATTTGCTAAGTTTGCGCAGATGATGGATAAGAATAAAAAAGTTAAGACAACGATTTGAGTAAAATTGCCAACCTTGCCAAACCTATTATTGAAGGACACATCTAAATGCCAAAACGTACCGACATAAAAAGCATTCTTATCATTGGCGCAGGCCCCATCGTCATCGGCCAAGCGTGCGAGTTTGACTATTCAGGCGCGCAGGCGTGTAAAGCTCTTCGCGAAGAAGGCTACCGAGTTATTTTGGTCAACTCAAACCCAGCCACCATCATGACTGATCCCGATATGGCGGATGCCACTTATATCGAGCCGATTACTTGGCAAACGGTTGAGCAAATCATCGATGTCGAGCGCCCCGATGCCATCTTGCCGACGATGGGCGGACAGACCGCACTCAACTGTGCGCTAGATTTGGACAAGCATGGCGTACTCAAAAAATACAACTGTGAGCTGATTGGCGCGACCAAAGACGCCATCGAGATGGCAGAGGATCGTGAGCTTTTTGACCAAGCGATGAAACGTATCGGTCTGGAATGTCCGCGCGCTGAGACTGCCAATACCATGGAAGAAGCCTTTGCCACCCAAGAAAAAATGGGCTATCCGTGTATCATACGCCCCTCATTCACTATGGGCGGCTCAGGTGGTGGTATCGCATATAACCGCGATGAATTTATCGAGATTTGCGAGCGCGGTTTTGATTTATCGCCAACTCATCAGCTCTTGATTGATGAGTCCTTGATTGGCTGGAAAGAGTACGAAACTGAAGTCGTTCGTGACAAAAATGACAACTGTATCATCGTCTGTACCATTGAGAACTTTGATCCGATGGGCGTGCACACCGGCGACTCTATCACTGTCGCCCCAGCGCAGACTTTGACAGATAAAGAATATCAAATCATGCGTAATGCGTCTCTGGCGGTATTGCGTGAGATCGGCGTTGAGACGGGCGGTTCAAACGTACAGTTCGGTATCAATCCCAAGACAGGCCGTATGGTCGTCATTGAGATGAACCCGCGCGTGTCTCGCTCATCAGCGCTCGCCTCAAAGGCAACAGGCTTTCCGATTGCGCGTATCGCCGCCAAATTAGCCGTCGGTTATACCTTGGATGAACTGCAAAACGATATCACTGGCGGCGCAACGCCAGCAAGCTTTGAGCCAACGCTTGATTATGTCGTCACCAAGATTCCACGCTTTAACTTTGAGAAATTCCCGCAAGCAGATAATATCTTATCGACACAGATGAAGTCGGTCGGTGAAGTGATGGCGATTGGCCGTAACTTTCAAGAATCTATGCAAAAAGCCCTGCGCGGCTTAGAGACGGGTGCAGATGGTTTTGATGAGCAAATTGACTTAGCTAAAGTTAGCACCAGCAAAGCTCGTAGCGAGATTACCAATCGCCTGACTATTCCAACGCCTGAGCGCATCTTTTATATTGGCGACGCCTTTCGTATCGGCATGAGCGTTGATGAAGTATTTAAGCTGACCAATATTGACCCGTGGTTCCTTGTGCAGATTGAAGATATCATCGAGACTGAAACTCGAGTGCGCGCGCTGGGTTTTGGCGGCTTAAATGAGACCAACCTTCGTCAGTTTAAGCGTAAAGGCTTGTCGGATTTACGTTTGGCGAAATTACTTGGCGTCTCACAAAAACAGCTGCGCAAAAAGCGTTGGGATTTAAACATCTATCCGGTCTACAAGCGCGTGGATACGGCAGCAGCAGAGTTTGCGACGAGCACCGCTTATATGTACTCAAGCTACGATAGCGAATGTGAGGCCAATCCGACTGACAAGAAAAAAATCATGGTTATCGGCGGCGGTCCTAACCGTATCGGTCAAGGCATTGAGTTTGATTATTGCTGTGTACACGCCGCTCTTGCCATGCGTGAAGATGGCTATGAAACCATCATGGTTAACTGTAACCCTGAAACGGTCTCGACCGATTATGACACCTCAGATCGCCTCTACTTTGAGCCGATTACGTTAGAAGACGTGCTTGAGATCGTCCGTATAGAGCAACCTGATGGCGTCATCGTTCAGTTCGGTGGTCAAACCCCGTTGAAACTTGCCCGCGATTTGGAGTCAGCAGGCGTCAACATCATCGGTACAAGTCCTGACGCTATTGATCGCGCAGAAGATCGTGAACGCTTCCAGCACATGATTCATCAGTTAAACCTCATTCAGCCCTCAAACGCGCTTGCGACGAGCTTAGAGGACGGTTTAGTAAAAGCCAAAGACGTCGGCTATCCATTAGTCGTACGCCCCTCATACGTACTCGGCGGCCGCGCGATGGAGATTGTCTATAACGAAGATGAACTTAGACATTACCTGCGCACCGCCGTTCAAGCCTCTAATGAAGCGCCGGTACTGCTAGATCGCTTCTTAGATGATGCCATTGAAGTTGATGTCGATTGTGTCAGTGATGGCACTGATGTGGTCATCGGCGGCATCATGCAGCATATTGAACAAGCAGGCGTGCACTCTGGCGACTCAGCCTGTTCATTGCCACCTTACTCACTATCAGATGAGCTATGTGATGTCATGCGCGAGCAGACTATCGCTATGGCAAAAGAGCTTGGTGTGGTTGGCTTGATGAACGTTCAGTTCGCGGTCAAAGGCGAGACCGTTTATATCTTAGAGGTTAATCCTCGCGCGGCGCGTACGGTACCCTTTGTCTCTAAATGTATCGGTACCTCCCTTGCACAGGTTGCCGCGCGCTGTATGGCAGGCACGTCGCTCAAAGATCAAGGCTTTATGACGGAGATTGTACCGTCGTTTTTTGCGGTCAAAGAGTCCGTATTCCCCTTCGCCAAGTTCCCAGGTGTTGATCCAATCTTGAGCCCTGAGATGAAATCAACGGGTGAGGTCATGGGCGTTGGTAAAACCTTTGGCGAGGCCTTTTATAAAGCGGTTATTGGTAGTAATGAGCGCCTGCCTGGTTTGCCCACTGACGGCGAGAGCAAAACGGTCTTTATCTCGGTACGTGATAGCGATAAAGCGCAGATTGCCCCTATCGCCCGCCAGCTGGTTGATTATGGCTTTGATATCGTAGCGACCACTGGCACGCAACAGGTACTCGCTGATGCTGGTATTGACTGTCAGCAAATCAACAAGGTCACTGAGGGTCGCCCGCACATTGTCGATGCCTTGAAAAATGGCAAAATCGACCTTATTATCAATACCACAGAAGGCAAGCAGGCACAAGAGGATTCATTCTCTATTCGCCGCAGCGCTTTGCAAGGTAAAGTGTTTTATGTCACGACTCTAGGCGCAGCTGACGCGGTTTGTAAATCTTACGCTATTGATTTGCCTTTCGATGTTTATAAGCTACAAGACTTGCATGCACAGGCCAAACCTATAGCTTAACTCAACGTGTCGAGCTTGATTTGTCAGGCGGTATATATTTACTCTATTGACTTAATTTGATAAATTCAGTAGATTAGGCGTAACGACAATTTTGTTGGCTTATACCCGTACTTTTAAAAAAGCATAGTGGCAAGACTGCGACTATGCTTTTTAGTACGTCTGTTTCGCGCATGTAGCATTACTGGCTATCGTAGCGCTAAGCCCTCTCTTATTATTAGATTCAACCCCCACTAACACCATCTCACTATCCGCTAGGAGTAGGAGGTGGTGTGATGTTATTGGTTAAAGGAAAAATCATGCAACGCTACCCTATGACTCTAGAAGGACACGCAGCTTTAGAAGCCGAATTAAAGCAGTTAAAAACGGTCGATCGTCCGCGTATTACTGCCTCTATCGCCGAGGCGCGCGAACATGGTGACCTCAAAGAAAACGCTGAATACCATGCTGCACGTGAGCAACAAGGCTTTTGTGAAGCGCGTATTCGTGACATCGAAGCCAAGCTTGGCGGCGCGCAAGTGATCGATATCTCAACCCTCAAACAAGAAGGCCGCGTGGTATTCGGTGTCACAGTCGTCATTGAAAACATGGACACCGAAGAAGAAAAACGCTACCAGATCGTAGGCGACGATGAAGCGGACTTTAAAGCAGGTAAAATCTCGGTCAATTCACCTATCGCTCGTGGTCTTATTGGCAAGTCTGAGGGTGACGAAGCCCGTATCGAAACGCCAAAAGGCGTGGTCGAGTATGAGATCATGAAAGTGAT
>NZ_JBQQFC010000207.1:0-4445 GCF_052258445.1 Psychrobacter sp. T6-1 | reverse complement strand
GATCAAAGCTATTTTTTGCATGCAGTCGGCGGTGACAAACTTGCCAAAACCTTGTTCCCTATTGGTGAGCTTGAAAAGCCTGTCGTACGCCAAATCGCCGAAGCGCATGACTTAGCGACCGCTAAGAAAAAAGACTCTACGGGGATTTGCTTTATCGGCGAGCGCCGATTCAAGGACTTTTTACAGCAGTACTTGCCTGCGCAAAATGGCGATATTATCACGGACGACGGTCATATTATCGGTCAGCACGATGGCCTGATGTATTACACCTTAGGTCAACGCGGCGGTATTGGTATTGGCGGGGTCAAAGACCGTGTTGATGCACCTTGGTTTGTATTAGCAAAGGATTTGGACAACAACCAATTAATCGTCGGTCAAGGTCATGAGCACCCTATGCTGATGAGCCGTGAGCTACGCGCTTATAAGCTCGATTGGGTTGAGGGCTTAGCGCCTACGGACGTCTTTAGTGAGCAAGGACTGCGCTGTATGGCAAAGTCGCGTTACCGTCAGCCTGATCAAGCCTGTCGTGTGTTTGCTATTAATGATGATAGTAGCGAAGTCAAAGTAGTATTTGATGCGCCGCAACGTGCGGTAACCCCAGGTCAATCGGCAGTATTTTATAGTGACGATGTTTGTTTGGGTGGCGGCGTGATTGAGTCTATTGATGCGCCAGTATCTTTATAATTCCAGTATCTTTGTGATTGTTAGTAAGACAGTTTTTTAGTCGCTATATTCATCATTAAATATGTAAACCATGTTTTATTATTTAGCTACTTTATCTCTACTCACTGTTGTATACTTTTGTCACTCTTATTAGCTAGCTCGTTGATAATATTGATTATTTTACTATTGCTAACTTTAGCTATTAGTTTTGATTAAGGATGCCTCATGCCAGTTCGATTTGCTGCTAGATATTATTCGCTAAGAGCTATTGAAGTTATTTTATACCCTATTTTTACATTTGTAGTTATCGCGCCACTCGCAGCTCAAGCAGCACCATCTGATATGGGCAGCATTACGGTCACCAGTTCTAACGCTCTGACTGGTTCTGCTTCTGGCACTTATGTAGCAGCAGGTTCAGGTGCTACTGGTAGCTTTACGCTTACCCGTAACAACACCAGAGGCTATGCTAACGCTGTAGTCATTACTCCTGGCAATAATGGTATTGAAATTAGAAATAACGCTGATGCAGCCAACAATAACGATAGCTTTACTTATACGTTTGCTATTACACCAGACAACAATAATGCCATCCATTCCATAAAAATCGGTCAGGCCAGCTATACGACAGGAGGCAACTCAGAGGTTGCTCGTCATACTCTTAGTAATGTCACCCAAAATAGTGCTATCGATATACCCAGCCGTATCTATGTAAAAGACAATCCATCTGTCCCTTTTTATTACGAGGCTATGGGCGATTACTTTATGGGTAGCAGAGAAAGTGGTACTAATATTTTTAGATACAATGTTGATACCTCTGAGGCGCAAGTTCGTTCTAATAGCACGAATAATTTATATTTTTATAAGATAAACGAGCTTGCAGGAAGCAACGTAACTGGCACTAGAAGGTATGAGCCAAGTTTAGTTAACAATGAAGTTCGTTTTGCAGGCGCAGGCTCTAGAGGAGTATTACCGCCTACCCCAACTTTTGCTAACATTTTAAAGAGCACGTCGACCAATCCAAATAATCAAAACACCTTTACTGCCCTTACTAATAACCAAACTATCAATGGCAACAGCTATGTGACTTATGGCATAGAAAATAGTAGTAGTAATTACGTTGTCGCGGTTCGTAACGTCACCTCTATCACGTTAACTTACGATGCAATTATGAATGGTAGCAATGCTTTTCCAGGGAATATCATTGGTGAGACATTTAATGAATGGATCAGCTTTGGGATCGAGAGCGCGCCTGTCTATGTATTTTCAGATACAGTATTCAACGACAATGGTGGCATCAATAATAATAACGCCAATCTTGAGACGATAGGCGGTATCTATGATAATAGCCGTTATTTTAATGGCATCTTTAACCCTACTCCGACCTCCTCGCCTGAGCTCGGCATTGCTGGTAGTACCGTTAGGTTAGTCAGCGACTGTAATAGCAATAATCCAACCGTCTATGCAACTAGTACCACGACCAACACAGGTACTTATCAGTTTACGGTGCTGCCTAGTGTCATCGGTAGTAACTCTTTAGTTTGCCTGATCGAAACTCGCGCTAACACGAATGACTATCCTATTCGTACGACTACTGACAAAAGAGCGGTGTCGTTGACGACAGATACTTATAGATATCCAAACAATAACTTTGGTAGAGTCGTTGCACAAAATGCAGCTTTGGTACTCGAAAAAGAGCAAGCGGCTAATGATTGTCGTATTACTTCTCTGACTGATTCGTCTCTTGCCTATAGCAAAGGTGCTTTATCAACCTCTGAGACTGGCGCAGGTGCTAATGTGCGCCCTGGCATGTGTATCGCCTACAAAATCACGGCAACAAACCGAGCCAACCAGGCTATTAGTAACTTTGTCATGCAAGATATCTTGCAACTAGGTAATAATAGTACGACTGTGACCTCAAAGCTTGCGAACCCAAGATTGAACGTCAATCAACATGCGAGTAATAGTGTGCCTATTGGTGAAAATGGTACCGTCGTAACCATCCCACTGCCTTTAGATCCTAGAGCCAATCGTACTTTTTATTTTAATACTCAGTATGGTTCGACTCAGTCGGGGTCTTGATATATCTAGAAGTTATTAAATTTACTTTCTGACTGTAGCATTAGCGATGCTCACTGCACTACTTGTTACAACGCCTCTTTCCCCTTGTGTCTCATCATTGACGGTGTATATCTGATAGGTCAGGCGAGCAATGGGTTCAAGCTCTGAGGTAAACTGATAAAATTTGACGTCATAACTGCCAGGCTCCCATCCATCATAAGGTTTAAAACTTACCCAATTCTGATTACTATCTGCGATGATGTTTTTCTTCTCGAACAACAGGACTTGGCCTGTCTCATTATTCACCCATTTTACAAAGGCAAAAGGACTAGCAGGTACTTTGCCAGCAGTATCCAAATGCGCGAATAGCTTGGCGTTTTTATTGAGCATTGAGGTATCTATAGACGCCTGTGGCATACTGCTATCATAAGAGAGCTTAACCTCGCCAACTAAAGGCCGTGTATCACCTTTATCATATAACTCTTCAATCGCACGTTCTGCAAATCGTCTTTTATCTGTGATCACTTCGCTGTCACCTTTTGCCATAAACTTATCGACGTACTGCCCAAGCACATAGTCAGGCATAGTATCAACCATCGCTTGTGCTTGCTCTTGTGAGTAGTCGTTGATAGAAGTTGAATCTGACCCTGTCACATTTGAAATGGCTTGCTGAGCCGCACTATCACGCCCGTTCAAGGAATCGTCTGATGCCAGACCATTTGCTGAGTTAAAAGCGTCTTGATTATTATTTGTATCAGAAGATACTGCTGATTGCTGCTTGGCTTGCATCACATAATCCATCTGCTGCTTGGTCATAAACAAATAAGTGCTGAAAACCCCAAAGACGAATGCCACAACAACGGATGATAAGAATAAAGTTTTGTCTTTCATAATATAAAGTATTTACCTATAACGCATAAAAAAAGGTATCGACTACTTGATAGACAATACCTTTTTGTTTAGTAAGCTTATTAATAATAAGCTAGTAGGTGATAATCTTCTAAATTAAGGACACTGTATAGAATATTTATCTAAATTTGTACTGCCTGAAATAAAAGTTGTATTAGTGATAGAAATGCCGTTAATGCTACCGTTAACAATTAGTGAATTGCCATAACAGCTAATAACCGCATTAGTGTTTGATCCTGTCAATCTGCAATCTTCGTTGCCAAAACCTCGTACGTTATTTCCTACTACGTTACACGATTTAGAAACATTAAGATCAGGGCTTACATTGGGAACATTAGGTCTTGTAGGTCGTGAGGGTAGATTTGGGTTTAAGTTAGAGGCGCTTACACAGTCGTAAGTATACTTTCCGTTTGGATTACGCTCAATATCGCGCTTAACTTCATCAGCATCGCCGCCGCTAGCACTTACTATACTAAATCTCGCCGTTTGACCACCAGGTAGACTAGGCGACCCAAATATCTGGCACCTTAAAGCGAACTTCTTACCATTATTAATATTAGGCTTTTTTATTAAACATTCACTGAGGGTATTAACAGAAATACTGTTGCCAATGATATTACAGTTAGACAATCCATCAAACCGATCGGAGTCAGAAGAACCATAACTACCACTACTATCAGAATCACCACCGCAAGCAGCTAATGTCAACACACTTCCCATCAATAAAACGTTTACTATTTTGTTCATTCTAACCTCTGATAAGGTACTGAAGCGATTGAATTGAAAGCCTATTTTAAGGATAAGCTAATTTTTTC
>NZ_JBQQFC010000206.1:0-4459 GCF_052258445.1 Psychrobacter sp. T6-1 | reverse complement strand
TTTGAGCAAGCTGCAGGGTTTTTGCGTATTCACGAGGGTAGCAATCCACTTGATGCCACAGGTGTTCATCCAGAGAGCTATGCATTGGTTGATAGCATACTTGCGCAAACGGACAAGTCTCTAAGCGAGATTATCGGTAACGATAGTGTGCTGGGTACTATCGATACTACAGCTTTGGCTAATGATGACAACATCAGTGTCAAAGCTATTTTGGACGAGCTGGCAAAACCTGCTCGTGACCCGCGTCCTGAGTTCAAAACGGCTAATTTCCGTGATGATATCAATAGTATCAAAGACCTTACTGAGGGCATGACTTTAGAAGGCGTTGTAACCAATGTTACCGCCTTTGGTTGTTTTGTCGATGTTGGTGTACATCAAGACGGTCTGGTACATATCTCTCAGATGGCTAATGACTTTGTCGCAGACCCTATGAACCGTGTCAAACCTGGTGATATTATCTCAGTTCGAGTCATCTCTATCGACGAAAAACGTGGCCGTATTGGCTTTAGCATGAAACCTGAAAACGACAAACCTGCGCGCGCGCCAGCTAAACCAGCTACGAGCCGTACGGACTCTACTAGTAGTGACGATAAGCCGAGCCGTGCGCGCAGCAAGCGTCCACCAGCAGACAAACGCTCTGGCGCACCGCGCCAAGGTGACAAGAGTAGAGGTGACAACAATAAAGGCGGCGCGAGTAATCGTCAGCAGGCGCAAAAGCCTAAGGCAGATACGCCGGTCAAAATGGGTACACTTGGCGCGCTGCTTAAAGAAGCAGGGGTCACCAAGGGCAAGAAGTAACTGCTCAATCTTTATTTAACACACAGAAAAGGCAGCCACTGGCTGCCTTTTTTCATGTGCGCCGTTCTAAAGTAAGGATACGATAAACGACTTATCTTAGGACGACACCATATGTCTAAGTACTCCAGTGGTCTAACATTACTGGGTTATGATACGACGAGTTTCTTGTAGAGTTACAGGAACTGTCGTTGTACTATCTGCACCCTCAATTCTTTGCTCTGACTCTAATGGCGTTACAGAGTTTGGCATCATGTTTGGATCTTCCATCATGCTTGGATCTTCCATCATGCTTGAATCTTCCATCATTTTCGGATCTAATTGCGCAGGGTTTGTATCGACTTCGATTTCACCGGGCTGAGTGGCTAGTAGCTCCCCATCAGGACCTTCAATTTGGGCTTGCAAAGTATTGTCTACAGCAGTGGTACGTATATCAGCGGGTGTCACACTACTATCAGTAGCAGCGAAGGCAAAGATAGGCATCATGAGAGTAGTGCCGAAAAGTAGAGATAAAGTACGGTTTTGCATTAGGGTATTCCTTGAGTTGCAAATCTAAGACAAGTCCAAAATGAGTTTAGACTTTTAAGTAAACTAGCATGATTTCCTATTATGCTAATTGAGCTATAGGTCTTACGCCCTAAAAGCAAAAGACCTATAAAGACAACAACTGAGTCATCATTGCTACAACGTTTATGTCAGATAAAATAAAACGTTATAAAAACTTGATGTCCATTGATGATGTCTTAGACGCAAAAATACCAGCTCGATGGCTGGTATTTCAGTAGTAAAGAGATTAATACTCTCACAGAGTCAATCTAAGTTGTTATAACGTGCAAGATATATGTCCAAAACCTGCTTATCACTCAAAAGTGTTGAGGTCACGTTGCAGATTCTAACTATAATATCGCTAGCGTTAAAGTATTACTCAACTATGATAGTTCTACCTGTGTTTGGATCGATGATGCGCTGCTGCATGTTGTTTTGCATGTTATTGTCTGGCACACGAATCACAGGATAAGTCTGATTGATATCAGTGTTTCTGATGGCTTGAGCATCTGCTTCTTGACCAACATACACCGTACGACCATCTGCTGTCTCTACAGCAACTCTTGTACCTGCTGCTGTATTCACGCGTTGAACCTGATCACTAGGCGCTATGATGACTTCGCTGACTTGATACTGCGTTGGACGAATAGTACGCTTGGTCTCGATAACGACTGCTTCCATACTGCGATCTTCTTTGATTGCAAGCTGTGCTTCTGGCGCTTTTACTTCACTGATAACGGGAGTTGGGAAGTTGCTACCAAAATGGTTATCACACTGCTGCATGGTGACACGTACAGGGTTGCCATTTCTATCCATATAGACATTAACTGGCATGTCAGAGGCAAAAGGAACATATTTACCTACTAGCGCACCTGAAACACCGTAGCGACCATTGGACTGACCAACACCCATATCACAAGCACCTGCTTCATAGTCGCTGGTACGTAGATTATTATTGTTGACTACGCTTTGGGGGATCATAACCTCAGATAGGCTCATCTTAGCTACGCTGACTTCACCTGCGCGGCGCATCGGATTTTGGTAAGTATAAGGAGTATAGAACTTAGCAGAGCCGTCTTTTACCGCCATGACGCACTCATCATAAGTATCATAGCCGACATTACCGTTACGATCAGTAGTCATACCAGCATTAGCGCTTGTGGCTGCCATAGCCAAACCTGACGTGAGTACCGCTGCAGTTAATATATTCAATTTCATAATTTTATCCTCTTAATAGGTTATGTATTATTTAGTAGCTTTGTGATGTTCCACAGCAAAAGCTGCATATACCTTTTTTATGTGAAATATCTATCTATAGAGCTTGAATAAACGCTGTACTTTACAAGCGCTGATTAAGATATAGATGAATAAGTTGTGCTTATCAAAATTTATACTACCCAAATGATTGCCAGTACGCTGTGACAATAGGCTAAGATTATGTAGCGTAATGTAGTGAAAACGCGCAATACGGCAATGTCAGTTACCTAAAACTTATACTTGTGTCATTAACCGATAAAAAAACCGCACCTTAACAATAAGATGCGGTTGATTGTGTCTTTAGACTTTTAGCGCTAAAACAAAATAGGCGCTAAAAAAAGTATCAATATTAGCTATCAACAACTTCAAAGCTTAGACCAGAGTGTTCCTCTAGGCGCTTGATTAAATGCTCGCCCATAGCAGAAGCTGGCGTCCAAAAGCCGCCTTCAACGCTCTCTTTTGAGATATCTTGTGCCAAGCATAGCGCCGATTGTGCCAGCATACGTGAGGTGCTGCCATAGCCTGGGTCTTTATCCCCTGTAACTTTGGTACTGATATGCTCATTTTTAGCCGTTTCGCCAAAGAAGCGAATATCAAAATAACCGTTGTCTTGTTCAGACTTTGAAGGACCGCTACCTGACTTAGGTAGGACATGCTTTGAGAGTAATTCACGGCTGGGCTTAAACATCATAGAGGCGGCAAAGCCCATAAGACCTGCACTTAATGCGTAGCTGGTCATCTGACCTTTGATACCATCTTTCATCCACATGGCTTCGTCGTACTTAAAGTCGCGACCATACTCATAATCTGATAACTGATTGCTGCGATGTACGATACGCGTATTGATACTTGCCATCACAAAAGGAGCTAGCCAGCGCTTGTGCTTATCATCATATTCAGGTTTGCTGACATTGTACTGACGAGTATTTGGCGCATCATCATCAGTATTGAGTAGATAAGGATTCGTCACTTGCTTGCGGCGTGATTTGTCTTCGCCGACTTCTTCAAATATAGTCGCCATCGAGGCAATCGTACCACCAGAGAGACCGCCTTTAGCTGCTTTTACGCGCATGTGAATGATACTACAAACATCATCGAACTTATCTTGAGCTTGCTGCTGAGTAAAGTACACGCCCAAATCTGAGGGAATAGAGTCAAAGCCGCACGAGTTGACGATACGAGCGCCACTTTGTTTGGCGGCGTCCTCATACTTATCCATCATGTCCTTAATAAAGATAGCTTCGCCCGTCAGATCAACATAATCAGTACCATTAGCGCTGCAAGATTTGATCAAAGGCTCACCGTACTTTAGGTAAGGACCGACGGTTGAGATAATGACCTGTGTTTGTTTGGTCATCTTATCTAGGCTGGCGTCATCGTTACTATTGGCAATGATAATGTCGACTTTTTGCGTAGAGTCAGAGCCACTGATTTCAGACTGTAGTTTTTTGAGTTTGTCTTCATCACGCCCTGCAATCGCCCAAGTCGCTTTTGCGTCACTATTCTCAGACAAAAACTCTGATAAGTAATGCGCCGTAATTTGACCGACAAAGCTAGTAGCACCGTACAAGACAACGGCATATTCGCGCGTGTCAGTGTTTTTCTGATTTGAGGTAGACATAATAGTATCCTTATAGTGTGATTAAAGAAGATAGAGTGATTAAAAAAGTAATGTTTGAGCCTTAAAAATTTGAGCTGTGAGATGTTGAGCAGATAATTACTTATGATTATTAAATATAGTTACAAGAGCTGGTTTATTAAGGTTCTTTTTACAGATTTCTTATCGGCCGATTTTGGTGTTAAATGGATTTTACGTCAATATAGGTAGGCATACTAGATGCTATTTATATATAGACACATA
>NZ_JBQQFC010000205.1:0-4476 GCF_052258445.1 Psychrobacter sp. T6-1 | reverse complement strand
ACAGCGCTAGCGAAGCCAAGGTGGATGTTGATGCTGATGCCAAAAAAGATGACGATAAAGTAGAGGATGCAGAGAAGAAAAAACAAGACAACTTTGCTGCTGATAGCAATTCTGATATTGATAGCAAGTCTGATGACAAACAAGAGAGTAGCGATAAGGAAGAAAAAACAGCGGATAGTGAAAAGGCCGCTAGCAGCAAATAATCTTTAGCCATAATAATTTTTTATTTGAATGACGCTATTACTCAATAAGCTCTTGAAAAATAGACTAATAGCGCCATTTACTTATTCTTAAAGACACTACTGGCTAATGCCTATACGTCAAAAGCGTCTGTCTGTAGAGAAGTACTTGCTTCTCAAAGACGATATCAAGGTGCCTGTTTTGCAGTGATAGCGAAAAGTTAGCCTGCTTATAAGTAGTTGAAATAACAGTAACAAGTCTTTATAATACATTGTCCTAAAAATGGGTGCCACAAAATGTTGTTTTTGACAAGATTTTGCCGGATTGGCCCATTTTTTTGTTTTATACCCAACGGGAGAAGGATGCCTTATGGCAACAACTAACCAATTGATTCGTAAGGGTCGCAAAACCATCAAGGAAAAGTCAAAAGTTCCTGCGTTGCAAGCGTGCCCACAGCGCCGTGGTGTATGTACTCGTGTATATACAACTACGCCAAAAAAACCTAACTCTGCCATGCGTAAAGTATGCCGTGTACGCTTAACTTCAGGTTATGAAGTATCAAGCTACATCGGCGGCGAAGGTCATAACTTACAAGAGCACAGTGTTGTTCTTATCCGCGGCGGTCGTGTAAAAGACTTGCCAGGTGTACGTTATCACACCGTTCGCGGTGCATTAGATTGCGCAGGCGTAAAAGACCGTAAGCAAGGTCGCTCTAAATATGGTGCTAAGAAGCCTAAAGTTTAATCACTGATAATCAGTTATTAAATAAGCTTTTAGACTCATTAAGCTTTTAAACTTAACTTACCTTAAGCTTTTAAACTTAAAAAGTTAGTACTACCCCCATTAACTGTGCATAGGCTTGGTGTTGTATAAATAACATACCACTATGCAGTAAGGCTGACTGACAACTTTATCATTCCTGCTAAGCAGTGAGATGTTGTGAATGTCAGACATTCCTGAAGACAAGGACTATATTATGCCAAGACGTCGCGTCGTCGCTACCCGTGAGATCCTACCGGATCCTAAGTTTGGTAGCCAAACCATCGCCAAATTCATCAACCACATCATGAGTGATGGCAAAAAATCTACCGCTGAGCGTATCGTTTACGGTGCTCTTGAGACTATCGGTGAAAAACGTAACGTTGAAGATCCTGTTGCGTTCTTTGAAGACGTACTAGAAAACGTTCGCCCTATGGTAGAAGTAAAAGCTCGCCGCGTCGGCGGTGCAACCTATCAAGTACCTATGGAAGTACGTCCCTCCCGTCGTACTGCTTTGGCTATGAGATGGCTTGCTGAAGCGGCTGCTAAGCGTTCTGAAAAATCTATGGCTCTACGCCTTGCAGGCGAGCTTGGAGATGCATCAGAAGGCAAAGGTAATGCTATGAAAAAGCGTGATGAAGTTCACCGTATGGCTGATGCGAACAAAGCGTTCTCACATTACCGCTTCTAGGCACATTGCCTGTTTTAAATCACAAGTTTTGCTGTGATGGTTTGACGTTTATTTATTCTACTGATTGCCGCCATCGTTTAGATTGCTTATGTTTTAAGTTTAAATTATAAGCATGTAGATGGCGGACATCTATCCTGATACTGTTTTGAGCGCGTTGTTTTATAGTTAGTGCTTTAGCAGTATTCCAAATTCGATGCCTCCATATTTTCGTATTATCTCTTTTTATTGACCTATCGCTTTTTATGTTTTGCAAAAGCTGAGCGTTTAAAAGCTTCAGGTATAAAAGCTGAAAATATAAAAGCTAAAAGTATAAAAGCCGATTGCTTTTATCTAGATAGCGCTTTTATTGAGATTGTGAGGTAGAGCACCACCCTATATTAATACATTCACGACTTTTCTTAGGAAAATACTATGGCTCGTAAAACTCCCCTAAAACGCTATCGCAATATTGGTATCTCAGCACACATTGATGCTGGTAAGACCACTACTACTGAGCGTGTTTTATTTTATACTGGCGTTAGCCACAAGCTTGGTGAAGTCCATGACGGCGCAGCTACCATGGATTGGATGGAGCAAGAGCAAGAGCGTGGTATTACTATCACCTCAGCGGCAACGACTTGCTTTTGGTCAGGTATGGCTAAGCAGTTTGATGAGCATCGCATCAATATTATTGACACCCCAGGTCACGTTGACTTCACGATCGAAGTTGAACGTTCTATGCGTGTTCTTGACGGCGCGTGTATGGTTTATTGTGCTGTTGGTGGCGTACAGCCACAGTCTGAAACCGTATGGCGTCAGGCGAACAAGTACAAAGTACCTCGCTTAGCATTCGTTAACAAAATGGATCGCGTTGGTGCTGATTTTTACCGCGTCATTGAGCAGATCAAAACTCGCCTAGGCGGCAAGCCTGTGCCTTTGGTTATTCCAATTGGCAAAGAAGACGATTTTGAAGGCGTTGTTGATCTTGTGACTATGAAAGCTCTATATTGGGATGAAGCGTCTCAAGGTATGGAGTTTGAAGAGCGTGAAATCCCAAGCGAGCTACAAGATAAAGCAGAAGAGTATCGTGAATATCTTGTTGAAAGCGCGGCTGAAGCATCAGAAGAGCTTATGGATGCTTACCTAGAGAATGGCGAATTGTCTGTTGATCAAATCAACGATGCTATTCGTAAGCTCACTATCGATAACGAAATCATCCCACTTCTTTGTGGTACTGCCTTTAAAAACAAAGGGGTACAAAAGATGTTGGACGCTGTTATTCAGTATCTTCCAGCACCTATGGATGTACCGGCTATTCGCGGTATCTTAAACGACAAAGACGAATCTGAAGGTACTCGTGAAGCGTCGGATGAAGGCCCGTTCTCAGCACTAGCATTCAAAATCATGAATGACAAGTTCGTTGGTAACTTAACCTTCGTTCGTGTTTATTCTGGTGTACTTAAGCAAGGTAGCAGCGTCTATAACCCAGTTAAGATGAAGCGTGAGCGTGTTGGCCGTATCGTACAGATGATGGCAAACTCGCAAGAAGAGTTGAGCGAGATTCGTACTGGTGATATCGCAGCTTTGGTTGGTATGAAAGATGTGACAACTGGTGACACCTTGTGTGATGAAGACAACGTCATCACGCTAGAGCGTATGGAATTCCCAGATCCAGTTATCAGCCTAGCGGTTGAGCCTAAGACTAAAGCGGATCAAGAAAAAATGTCTATTGCGCTTGGCCGTTTGGCAAAAGAAGATCCCTCATTCCGTGTACATACGGATGAAGAGTCTGGTCAGACGATCATCAGTGGTATGGGCGAGCTGCATCTTGAGATCTTGGTTGATCGCATGAAGCGTGAGTTCAGTGTTGATGCTAACATCGGTGCGCCGCAGGTTGCTTATCGCGAAACTATCCGCGAAACCGTTGAGCAAGAAGGCAAGTTTGTCCGTCAGACTGGTGGTCGTGGTAAATTCGGTCACGTCTGGTTACGCCTTGAGCCACTCGATCCAGCAGGCGACACAGAATATGAGTTCGCTGAAGAAGTTGTTGGTGGTACGGTACCAAAAGAGTTCCACGGTGCGGTCGACAAAGGTATCCAAGAGCGCATGAAAAATGGCGTACTTGCAGGCTACCCAGTTGTCGGTGTCAAAGCGACTTTGTATGATGGTTCTTACCATGACGTTGACTCGGATGAGTTGTCATTTAAGATGGCAGGTTCTATGGCCTTTAGAAAAGGTTTCTTAGCGGCCAATCCTGCGCTACTTGAGCCTGTCATGAAGGTTGAAGTTGAAACGCCAGAAGACTACATGGGCGATATCATGGGCGATCTTAACCGTCGCCGCGGTATGGTACAAGGCATGGAAGACTTACCTGGTGGAACTAAACAGATCCGCGCTGAAGTACCACTAGCAGAGATGTTTGGTTATGCCACGCAAATGCGCTCTATGTCGCAAGGACGTGCTACTTACTCAATGGAATTCCAAAAGTACGCTGAGATTCCAAAGTCAGTATCTGCTGAGATCATCGCTAAGTTCAACTCAAAAGATGACGACGAGTAAATTTATTTGCTCGCTATAATTTAATTAAACAAGGGCAATACAGGCTTTATTTCTGTATTGCCACTATAGAATACGCCAATAATTGGTTAAAAGACTTGTTATTGGTCGTAATTTTCTTATAATATCTGCACACTAAAAGTGCAACCCTTACTCATTATCTTAAGGGCTCAGCTTGTTTTAACCCTTACTCTTATCTTCTATAAGATTATAGGCTAAAGGCTGACTCCACATAAAAAGGAAAACCTCATGGCAAAGGCCAAGTTTGAACGCGTAAAGCCCCACGTTAACGTCGGCACCATCGGACACGT
>NZ_JBQQFC010000204.1:0-4479 GCF_052258445.1 Psychrobacter sp. T6-1 | reverse complement strand
ATTGTTAGAATGCCGCCACCGACGCCGCTTTTGCCCGGCAGACCCACCTGATAGGCAAACTCCCCAGAGCCATCATAATGACCACACATCATCATCAGTGAATTAATCCGCTTAGATTGCTGCGGGCTGATCACCTTGGCTCCTGTGGGTTCATTGATACCGTTAGAGACCAAAAATAGGCCAGCGCGAGCTAATTGCTCACAGCTCATGGCAATCGAGCATTGATGAAAGTAGGTATTAAGTATGGCATCGACGTCATGCTGCAGATGCCCAAAAGACTTCATAAAATGCGCAAGTGCGGCGTTGCGATCCTCGTGCTCAATCTCAGATCTTGCGACTTTATAATCAAAGCTGATCGACTCATCGTCTGCTATAAAGTGCACAAATTGTAAAATCTCATCCAATATCTCTTTTGGCTCGCGTCCCATAGTGATGGCATCGACCACCGCAATCGCCCCTGCATTAATAAAGGGGTTACGCGGTCTGCCCGATTCGTACTCGAGTATGGTAATGGAGTTAAAGGGGTCGCCTGAGGGCTCACGACCGACATGATTCCACAGCGCACTGCCAAGCTTACTAAGGCCGATAGTTAGCGTAAATACTTTGGAGATACTTTGTATCGAGAATAGCGTGCTGGCATCCCCTGCGCTATAGACCTGCCCATCAGGAGTCGCGACGGCAATACCAAACTGGTTAGGGTCGACATGCGCCAGCTGCGGAATATAATCCGCTACTTTTCCGCGCTCAGTCTTAAGCGCCATTTGAGCGGCGATGTCATCTAAAATTTGTTGCATCATAAAGGGATAGCCGTGTTTTTATTGATTTATTAAGTAGGCATGATTTTAACTGAATTGAGGAGGATAAGGCGGGGAATATTTTATTTCGCTATTATTTATCACAACACATATAGTCTGATATAGGTAGTTCCATTCTAGCGGTCTGTTTAGGGTTTATCAGACCTGTTTAGATGGTTCCAGTAGGATATACTTAACTTTCCATAAAATCTTAGATAAATAAGAAAAATTTTAGATATAGCTTTTATCAAAGCTCAATAAATGATGATATACCTGGCATACTGTTTATTAATGTACTCATTGGGTTGTCTATTTCCACATATCTAAGATGTTTATCACACCTAAAATCCTCATGAATATTTGGTTTATGCGATTTATAAAAAATTTCTTTTTTAGAATAAATTTGTATTGTGTGATTGCACGCTTCGATTTCAGTATCTTTTAATACTAATGTTGAAAGCTTAATCTCTGGTTTATAAGAGGATGGTTTTACCATAACCACACTGATATTCGGTGTTATTGGTACAACCATATAAGGAAAGCTAGGCGCTTCTACATTCCCCACTATATTAGTGAAAAAACCATCACCGTATATAAACTCTTTGCTATTGCTATATAGAACAGCAAACTTGACCTCACTGTCTTTAATTACTTTAACTATTTCTCTTTGTTTTCTTATCATGTTGAGCTTAATTTCTACTGCCTTGTGAGAGCTTATTTCTCCGCCTACACTTTCTATCAAAGAAACATATCCCTCTCGATTCTGAGGACTGCGTACAGCCAATGAAACGGCACATTCAGTTAGCATATTGAGGTCTTCTTTCGTACATGTTTGAGGTACAAAACGATCTTCTAAATGTTCATTAAATTTAAATATATAAGTAAGACTTTCTAACCATTTAATTACGTTAGGGAAATTACTATCAGCAGTATCAAACTCATACTCAAAGCTAGTATCGAACGATGAGCTAGTGTCTTTATCTTGTTTTAGTTTGATATTGTGAGCGTCCTTGATAACTCCCAAGTTTTTGGGAGATGAATCCGATATCGCCCCATTAGGTTGCATTCGATTAATGTGTCCAGTTTCATCTCTCCAATGCTTGGATACACATATAGGCCACCAATGATGGTTAGCTGTTTTAATTTTTTTCATTTAACGCATGCTCCTTACTTTCAATTTGATAAAAATATTCCAAAATTTTGACCTCTGCTGCTAAGTTTAGTAAACGTAGGGTGCGCCCAGCGCACCGATATAACACCATAACTTATCCAGTGGTGCGCATGGCACACCCTACGAAAACTATATTTATTTTTTACAGTTCTATGTGCTGGGCTAAAAGCCCAGCCTACGCCAAAACTTAATATCTAAAATGTTTCTACGAAAAAACCGCCCTAACCAAAAAGCTAGAGCGATTTTTCTAAATCAAGAAAAAGTACTTATTCAGCAGTATCAGCCGTTACATTTTGCTCGATACCTTTCATAGTCAATTTAATGCGACCACGGTTGTCGACGTCTTGGACGAAGACATTGACCTTTTGACCTTCCTTTAGATAGTCAGAGACATTCTCGACGCGCTCTTCTGCGATTTGTGAGATATGCACGAGACCATCAGTGTTTGGCAAGACGTTAACGAACGCACCGAAGTCAACGATACGAGCGACCGTACCTTCATAGGTTTTGCCGACTTCAACTTCAGCCGTTAGCGCTTCGATTTTACCGATAGCCGCTTTGGTTGCCGCTTTGTTCTCACCAAAGATACGAATCGTACCAGCATCATCGATATCGATAACCGCGCCAGTTTCTTCAGTGAGCTGACGAATCATCGCGCCGCCTTTACCGATGACGTCACGAATCTTATCAGGGTTGATTTCGATGACCGCATAGTTCGGTGCATGAGCGTTGATTTCAGTACGGCTCTCTGGCAATACTTTATTCATCGCGTCAAGGATATGAATACGACCGGCATGGGCTTGCTTCAGCGCCTGCTCCATGATGTCAGGCGTGATGCCTTCGATTTTGATATCCATCTGAAGGGCTGTGATGCCGTCTTTAGAACCAGCGACTTTAAAGTCCATATCACCAAGATGATCTTCATCACCCAAGATGTCTGATAGTACTGCAAAGCGCTCGCCTTCTTTAACCAAACCCATCGCAATACCAGCAACTGGTGCTTTGATCGGTACGCCTGCGTCCATCAATGCCAAGCTTGCACCGCAAACAGACGCCATAGAAGACGAACCGTTTGACTCAGTGATTTCTGAGACCACACGGATGACATACGGGAAACGTTCGCTATCTGGTAGCATCGCTTGCACACCGCGGCGCGCTAGGCGACCATGGCCGATTTCGCGGCGTTTTGGGATACCTTCGCGGCCTGTCTCACCGACTGAGAAATGCGGAAAGTTATAATGCAGCATGAAATGATCACGAATCGTACCGCCTAGTGAGTCGATCATATTCACATCACGGCTGTTACCTAAAGTCGTTGTGACAAGAGCCTGAGTCTCACCGCGAGTAAATAGCGCTGAACCATGCGTGTATGGCAATACGCCAACTTGTACGTCAAGCGCACGGACAGTATCTAAATCACGACCATCGATACGCGGCTTACCTGACAAGATATTGTCACGAACGGTGCGGTATTTAAGATCATTAAAGATGTCTTTGAGCTTGGAGACATTGCTGCTGTAGTCTTCTGACTCTTTATCGCCTGCCAATGCATCGATAGCAGCTTGCTTGACGTCATCGAGCTTGGCGTAACGCTCTTGCTTATCTGTAGTGGTATAAGCGTCAGCCACTTGCGCGCCGAACTGCTCTTTCATGCTGCTCTCAAGCGACGCGTCTGCCTTTGGCGCTTCGAACTGCTGCTTGGCGGTGCCAATCTCTTGTGCCATTGAAGCAATGTTATCGATGACAATTTGCTGCTGCTCATGACCGTATAGTACCGCGCCTAGCATTTGGTCTTCTGATAGCTCAGCGGCCTCAGACTCAACCATAAGTACCGCAGACTTAGTACCTGCGACAACTAGATCAAGATCACTCTCTTTGAGCTGCTCAAGCGTTGGGTTGAGGACGTATTCACCACCGATGAAACCAACACGGGCGGCGGCGACTGGACCATTGAATGGCGCATCAGAGATGGCCAACGCTGCTGAAGCACCAATTAGCGCAGCGATATCTGCAGATTGGGTCTTATCCGATGACACAACGGTAGCGGTAATTTGAATCTCGTTGACGTAGCCTTCAGGGAATAGCGGACGAATTGGGCGGTCAATCAAGCGTGAGGTTAGGGTTTCAAACTCGCTGGCGCGGCCTTCACGTTTGCCGTAAGCCCCTGGGATTTTACCTGCCGCGTACATTTTTTCTTGGTAGTTGACCGTTAGCGGGAAGAAGTTTTGACCCTCTTTTGGATCTGATTTGACGACTGCGGCAACCAGTACCGTCACGCCGCCCATATGTACCATAATCGAGTTGGCTTGACGGGCAACGCGGCCTGTCTCGATGACGACTTGCTGATTACCGTATTGAAATTCACGCTTCACTGTATTAAACATTGTCATATAAGTTTCCTAGTATTGAGACTGATAATATCCGTATAAAGAGTCTGTCATCAGTCGTTAAATTTTTAAGTGCTAAGTTTTAAATACTATAGTCAGTTCAAAGTAAAATTGTCATAAATTTAGA
>NZ_JBQQFC010000203.1:0-4485 GCF_052258445.1 Psychrobacter sp. T6-1 | reverse complement strand
GCAGCAGCGTTGCATGTCAATATTGGCGACTTAAAACGTTATAAGCTACCTATTGGCATTTTGGCAGGCGCAGGTACAGTGATATCTGCGGTACTGATCGCTATCGCCCTATATTACATGCTGCCCCTGTTCGGCTTTGGCTTACCACTTATTTGGTGCCTGTTATTTGGCGCGCTGATATCGCCTACTGATCCTATTGCGGTTATGGGCATCTTGTCCTCAGCTGGCGCGCCAAAGAGCCTAGAGACCGTTATCGCTGGCGAGTCGTTGTTTAACGACGGCCTAGGCGTGGTTATCTTTGTTCTGCTTCTAGGTATTTTAACGAGCGGTGATATTCCTACTGCTAACTATGTCGCCCATACCTTAGCCGTTGAGGCAGGCGGCGGTATCGTCTTTGGGTTGGTGCTTGGTGCTATTTTGTACTATATGATAAAGAGCATCGATAGCTATCAAGATGAGGTGTTACTAACTTTGGCAGGCGTGATCGGCGGGTATGCGCTCGCCAGTCATTGGCATCTGTCAGGACCGTTAGCTATGGTGATGATGGGGTTGATGGTCGGCAATCGTGGTCGCGCCTTAGCTATGAGTGACAAGACTCGCCATTATGTTGATCTATTTTGGGAGCTTATTGATGAGATTTTGAACGCGATTTTGTTTGTCTTAATCGGTTTAGAAGTGGTTATGATCGCTTACTCAGGTAATTTATTTATCGCTGCTATCTTAACTATCATCATTGCCCTACTTGCTCGGTTTATCGTTGTCGGTATGACTACCAAAACCTTTAACCGTCAGCTTGATTTGCCCTCAGGCGCTTGGAAGGTACTGACATGGGGCGGGCTGCGCGGCGGTATTTCAGTCGCTTTAGTACTGCAACTGCCAACAGGGCCTGAGCGTGATATTTTGCTGGCGCTAACTTACGCGGTAGTGATATTTTCCATTTTGGTACAAGGTTTGAGCGTTGGTCGAGTCGCCAGATCGATAAGTCCAAAGCAACCGAGTTAAAGTGCACGGCTGCTGACTAATGGCTTGCTATTAAGACTTTAAAATTAAAAAAAGCAGGATAACGCTATCGCTTTAAAGATAGTCTTATCCTGCTTTTTAAGCAAAACCTTTATGGTGTTAAAACTATTCTTATAACAGACCTTTTTGTCTCATGCTGCGATAGACCACGATGACGATAATGACATTAAGTATTAAAATACTTAGCTTAAACCAATCAAAGGGACTGATAACTAAGTAATAAATCTCGACAGGAATAAATATTCCGTAGCCAATGACACTAAACCAGTAGGCCCACGTTTTGTCTTGCCACAAGCCATAAGCTTCAATAAACCGTAGACTGACATAAAAAACGATAAACAGTAAAAAAAGCGTCCAGTTTTGACTCGCTTGCTGAGCAATTTGTATAGTGCTCTCAACTTGCGGCGCTAATAATGTACCAAAATAACGCCGCCATGAGTCATTAGCGCTTGCAAGCCAATGCTCAAGATCGTTATGCCATAACACTAGTGCTGCTGCGCCTAATAGCGCGCCTACGCCTTTGACAATCTCATAGATAGCGACAGCTTTAATCGATTCACTAGAATGATGGCTGTCCTCTGATATAACTGTATGATCCGCTTGGGGTGAATCTGGCGTATTAGCCAAAGAAAGTCTCCACAACGCGCCCTTGCAACTGCTGATTAAAAAACGGTGTATTTTTGCCATTAGAATACATAGTCTGCGCGGTGACTTGCCACTCAAGGTCAGGATCGACGAGTACAGCCCCGCCTATGCTCTCGTATTGGGCTTCGATACCTGCAATCTTGGCAGGATTAAGACATATCTTGTCTACCAGCTGCGCCAAACTGAGCACCTCATCGCGTACCAACTGACAGGCTAGAGCCATAAAGGTATCAAAATTTGAGATACCAGGTGTGCTCTCTGCGAATGGCGCTTTTTTGGCGGTAGCATTGAGCGGTTCGTGATGACTACAGATAGCGTCGATAGTGCCGTCTTTGAGCCCACGCAGTAATGCTTGTTGATCGGTATTACTGCGTAGCGGTGGTAATACATAGGCCTGCGCATTAAATCCTTCTAAATTATCATCGGTCAGGTACAACTGATGCATCGCCACATCACAGGTGACTGGCAGGCCTTTATCCTTTGCCCAGCGCATGAGCTCAACTGATGATTTACATGATAGCTGACTAAAATGCGCGGCAATACCCGTCTCCTCTACCATCAGCAGCTGCGTTGATAATGCTACGGTTTCTGCAATCCATGGAATACCTTGCAAACCATGATAAGAAGCAATATAGCCTTCATGCGCCACGCCTTCACCTGACAGACTAGGTTCATCAGGATAAAAGAATACTTTCATACCAAAGGTCGCCGCATACTCAAGTGTGCGCAGTAACACTAAATCATTCTTAAAAGGCCTGCGCGCGTTGGAGACTGCGATACAATTGCCCTTTTTTAGGCCAGCGATGTTAGAGGGATGTGTGCCCTCAAGCCCTGCGGTCAAAGCACCCAAGATATGTAAATAAATACCGCCGTCATCAAGCGCGCGCTCACGTAAGCCCTTGAGCAGCGAGCCGTTTTCTAAAATAGGATGGGTATCAGGAGGGGTGACCACATGCAAAAATCCATTGGCGCGCGCGGCCTGCCCTTCAGATATTAGCGTACCATGCTGCTGCTGACCTGGCTCTCTGAGGCGCGCACATAGATCAACGAGCGGCGGTAGCAGCCACATCTCATTGTCTATATTTTTATCGCTTAGATGATCATTTACAGTGCTTGGCAGCGTAGACGATAATGACTGCGGTAGCAGATTACGTATTAAGTTATTGGTGTTTGTGGACATGAGCATAAATACCGTATTAATAAAAGTTAAAAAGTGAGGCGACAACGCTAAATGGCATTACATAATAGGTTATGCCCCAGACGCTTGATGAGCGCGCTGCCCCTCCATCGCCATTGCTAAAACAGCCATACGAATCGCTACGCCGTTACTCACCTGCTCTAGGATTACTGATTGCGGGCCATCTGCCACGCTTGAGGCGATCTCAACGCCGCGGTTCATCGGTCCTGGATGCATAATTAGGGCATCTGGTTTTGCTCGTGCGACGCGTGCAGGTGTTATTCCATAGTGTTTGTAATACTCGTTCGATGACGATAATAGCGGCGAGTCGATACGCTCGTTTTGGATACGCAGGCCCATGATGACATCGCAGTCACTCACGCACTGATCGATATCTTCATAGACTTTGACGCCAAAGCGCTCAATGCCCTTGGGTAAAAGCGTACGCGGCGCGATAACGCGGATATCTTTGACCCCTAACGTCTGTAGAGCGCTGATGTCTGAGCGCGCCACTCGCGAGTGCTTTATATCACCGATGATAGCGACAGATAACTCCTCAAATGGTCGCGGAGCATTGCGATGAATGGTCAGCATGTCGAGCATTCCTTGAGTGGGGTGCGCATGCCAGCCATCACCGCCATTGATGATGGCAATGTTAGGCGTAACCTCTGTGGCCATAAAGTGCGCAGCGCCCGATGCTGAATGACGCACAACAAAGATATCAGCAGTCATTGCCTGCAAGTTCCACAAAGTGTCACGTAAGCTCTCACCTTTTTTGGTACTAGAGCGCGCGATATCGATGTTAAGGACGTTGGCACCTAGGCGCTTTTCAGCGACCTCAAAAGTGGTACGCGTACGGGTCGATGGCTCAAAGAACAAGTTCATCACGGTACAGCCTTCAAGCTCAGGTCTATTAATTAATAAGCCCTTATCATCAAAAAAGGTCTCCGCTTTGGCTATAATGGCCTGCAGCTGCGCCTTATTTAATCCTTCTACACCCAAAAAGTGACGGATACTGCCATCAGCATTAAGCTGCGGTCGACTGAGCGACGTGTTTAGCCTTTGATGAATGGTACTTGGATCAAACTTGACATAGTCAGAGGGTGAGATTTTATTGGTAGCATGGCTATCGGTAGCATTTGGCATAATGACGAGTCTTTGTGGTTGTTTTAATAAGTATGGCTAGATGGAACATATTGAGCACTATTTCAATCAATGACGAACCTTTATTCGTAGGCAAAGCGGTAGATACAGCGACATTTTAGCGCTTATTTGCTACACTTTGTCTCAAACTTATCTATAAAAATAGACACTTTACATTTAATAAATCTAGTGTAGCTGATTTTATAGCCAGTACAAAGGGACATGACCCGCTTATTATTATTTTTTGAGTCAGTTCAAACGCTGTACAATGAGCTATTTGTATTGATTATCTATTAAATGAAAACCTATGTTATCGCTTTTTTTATTCTATTAGGACACCCTATGACCACCCTAGCCCAATATTTAGACAAGCACTCAAACCAAACTGCGATAAACGACGTGATTACCACGCTAGCGGACGTTGGCATCACCATATCAGAGTTACTTAGAAAAGGTGCGCTTGCTGATATTATGGGCGAAGCTGGCAATCAAAACGTGCA
>NZ_JBQQFC010000202.1:0-4528 GCF_052258445.1 Psychrobacter sp. T6-1 | reverse complement strand
TGGTGGGCCCAGTAGGACTTGAACCTACGACCAAAGGATTATGAGTCCTCTGCTCTAACCAACTGAGCTATGGGCCCTAACGGTAGACGGATAATGATACATCATTTTTTTTAATTTTCAAGTAAAAGATAGCAAGATACGCGCTTTGATTGACATATTTTCTTTATTTAAGACTTTAGCGAGTGCCTCCTGCTAAGGTCAATCGGCGACCACCGTCAACGTTGATAATCTCGCCTGTGATATAACTTGCCTTTGCCAAAAATAATACCGCTTCTGCGATATCCTCAGGTGTGCCAACTCGCTGTATAGGGATAGAGGC
The DNA here is from genome assembly GCF_052258445.1 of Psychrobacter sp. T6-1. Taxonomy (NCBI): domain Bacteria; kingdom Pseudomonadati; phylum Pseudomonadota; class Gammaproteobacteria; order Moraxellales; family Moraxellaceae; genus Psychrobacter; species Psychrobacter sp. T6-1. The sequence goes on along the minus strand of NZ_JBQQFC010000202.1, from coordinate 4,209 downwards.
CACAATGCGCTGCTGGTGATCTAGATCAATAGCTTGATCACTATCGGCATCAGGTAAGATATTGACCCCAGGCGCGACACCATTGACCCTTATATCAGGAGCAACTTCCAATGCCAGTGACTGTACCAGCATCTGGTGTGCAGCTTTTGCCATATTATAAACCGTATAACTGTTAAAAGGCTTATTTTGAGCATGAATATCGAGCAGACTGATGATACAGCCTTGCTGTTGTTTGAGATAAGGCAGTAATGCTTGGCTTAAAAATAGCGGAGCTTTGGCGTTAGTTAACAGCAGCTCGTCCCACTGCGCGCTATCAATAGTGCCGATTGGAGTTGGGTAAAAGCGTGAAGCGTTGTGAACGAGTACGTCAAGCTGCCCAAAAATGCTAATGACGTCTTGTACGAACTGATTAAGTAAACCATTATCATTAATGATGGCTAAGTCTGCCATAATAACTGCGGCAGTATTAGGACGAACATCATTAAGCTTAGCAGCTAGCATTTGTGCTTCTATTTTGCTGTGATGACAGTGAATAATAACGCGGTAGCCTCGCGTATGGGCAGCTTCAATAATAGCGGCACCAATGCGCTTAGCACTGCCAGTGACTAGCATGACAGGCGTTTCATTAGGTTCTAAACGGGTTGTATCAATCATAACGTTTATGCTTTTAAATGTTCTATACGCGCTTGGCGTAGCGCTTCACCAATTGCTGCGCCTTTATGATCAGGCGAGATGTCTTGTATACCGATAGCGTGGAAGCTACCGAGCGCCAGCATCATGTCTCGATGAGCTATAGCTAATTGCAACACATGAGCGGTAACTAGTAATTGCGAGAGCTTAGCGGGGTCTTTGTGCGCGCTACAGGCTTGAATCAGATCAATCTTTTGCGCGGCATCTAGCTCGTTTACTGCTCTTAACTTATCGTTTTCGGCAATAAAAAGGCTAGCAAACTGGGTTTGTGCTTTGGGGACTTTTGCACTGTTACCTATGCTGACGATGTCCTGCGCGGCAGTAGAGTTAGTTAACTTGATATCGAATGATTGCGAAGCTAGACTACTCATCAATAATGCCCAGCGCTGTGACAAATTAAGTTGCATCTGCGCGGCAAAATATAGCGCAGTTTGCACCGTTTCTCTTATTTGCCCATCACCCCAAGCCTCATGTAGAGGTGTAAAGTAGGGCGTCAATGCGCCAAGCTCAAATAACTGCTGCCAATAGATTTGCGGTGAGGATTGCATCATAGCACGGCTCGACTCTTGCCAAATACGCTCCGCACTTAAATGCTCAAGCTCACCTGAGGCGACCAATTGCTGCATTAAGGTCAATGTCTCATCAGCGATGCTAAAACCATAGTCATAATAGCGACTATAAAAACGCGCGACACGTAGTACCCGCAGAGGATCCTCACTAAACGCCGCTGACACATGGCGTAGTACCTTGTCCTTGATATCATCAAGGCCACCATAATAGTCGACCACGTCTCCTGTGAGAGGGCTGTCATCGAATAAGCTGATCACTTGTATCGCCATAGCATTGACGGTCAAGTCGCGGCGCTGTAAGTCATCGAATAAGGTGACATCAGGGCTGGCATGAACGCTAAAACCTTGATACCCATGACCTTGCTTGCGCTCGGTACGAGCAAGGGCATACTCTTGCTGGCTTGTAGGGTGCAAAAATACAGGAAAATCTGCACCGACCTGCAAAAACCCAGCGGCAATCATCTCATCAACAGTGGCACCAACCACAACAAAGTCTTTGTCTTTAATTGGGCGTCCTAAGAGCTGATCGCGTACCGCACCACCGACGAGATAAACTTGCATGACAACCTCACATTAATGTAATCAGTAAAAAACCAGTCAACACTACATAAGCATTGACTGGTTTGAGTATAACAGACGCTATTTTAGACTATAACGCTTTTTGTACGTCTTCCAAATCTATTGCTTCAGTAACTGCAAGGGCAGTCATATTGACGATACGGCGCGCTGTCGCTGATGGCGTCAAGATATGCACAGGCTTATTTGCACCTAACAAGATAGGGCCGATAGAGGCACTACTGGTTGCGGTTTTAAGCAAATTAAAGGCAATGTTTGACGCATCAAGCGTTGGCAAAATTAGCAGGTTAGCAGAGCCTTTTAGCGGGCTTGATGGCATATCCTCTAAGCGAATATTCTCGTCTAAAGCGGCATCGCCTTGCATCTCGCCTTCAAACTCAAAGTTAACATTCATATCGGTTAGGATCTGATAGACCTTGCGCATCTTCACAGCACTTGCGCGGTCTGAGGTACCAAAATTAGAATGTGATAGCAGAGCTACTCTTGGTGTGATACCAAAGCGGTGCAACTGATCGACCGCCAAGATAGTCATCTCAGCCAATTGCTCTGCTGTTGGGTCTTCATGAATATAGGTATCGGCGATAAAGATATTGCGATTTTGCATGAGGATTACGTTCATCGCATAAAAGTCGCTGACGCCTTCTTTTTTGCCGATGACGCTTTGTACATAATCAAGGTGCAACTGATAATGGCTAAAGGTACCACAGATCATACCGTCTGCATCACCATTATTAACAAGGAGCGAGCCGATCAAAGTAGTTTTACGGCGTACGTCACGGCGAGCAAGCTCGATACTGACGCCGCGGCGCTTGTTTTGTTCATAGTAGCCCATCCAGTAATCTTTATAGCGAGGATCATCATCTGGATTGACGATGGTAATGTTGACACCTTCTTTGAGACGTAGGCCGAGCTTTTCGATATTGTTTTCGATAACAGAGGGACGACCAACCAAGATAGGCTGCGCTAAATGTTCATCGACGACGACCTGAACGGCTAGAAGTACGTTTCTATCCTCGCCCTCACAATAAACAATGCGTTTAGGATCTGTTTTTGCACGTGCAAAGATAGGCTTCATTACAAACGCTGAGTTGTACACGAATTCTGATAGACGCTGACGATAGGCATCAAAGTCATCAATAGGCAAAGTTGCTACGCCTGAATCCATAGCCGCTTGAGCAACAGCTGGGGCAATCTCGATAATAAGGTTGGGCTCAAGGGCACCTGGAATGAGATAATCACGGCCAAAGCGCTTGATATTATCAATGCTCTTGACATTGCTCATTGGTGTCGCTTCAACGTGTGCCATAGCAGCGATTGCACGTACGCAGGCAACTTTCATCTCTTCGTTAACTGTAGTTGCGCCGACATCGAGTGCTCCGCGAAAGATATAAGGGAAGCATAAGGCATTATTGACCTGATTGGGATAATCTGAGCGACCTGTTGCCATAATGACATCTGGACGTACCGAATGTGCAAGCTCTGGCATGATCTCAGGCGTGGGGTTGGCTAGAGCAAAGATAATAGGGTCTCGCGCCATGCGTAGAACCATCTCAGGGCTTAAGATACCAGGCATCGATAGGCCGATGAACATATCGACATCATCCATCACCTCATCGATGGTAGTGGCGTCGGTATCTCGAGCATAGCGCTGCTTTGATTCATCCAAATTCTCACGGCTGGTGCTGATGATACCGCGTGAGTCCGAGACAAAGATATTGTTTACATCAACGCCAAGCGCGGTGATGATATCCAAGCAAGAGATAGCTGCTGCGCCTGCACCTGAACAGACGATCTTGATGTCTTCAATCTTTTTATTGGTGATAATAAGGGCGTTGAGCATAGCAGCGGCAACGATGATTGAGGTGCCGTGTTGGTCATCATGAAATACAGGAATGTTCATGCGCTTACGCAGTTCGCGCTCAATCTTAAAGCACTCTGGTGCCTTGATGTCTTCTAGGTTAATACCACCAAATGTAGGCTCAAGCGAGGCTACTGCTTCGATAAATTTATCAGGATCATTTTGGGCAATCTCTAAGTCGAATACATCGATACCCGCAAACTTTTTGAACAAAACCCCTTTACCTTCCATAACAGGCTTTGAGGCAAGTGGACCGATATCACCTAGACCGAGTACCGCAGTACCATTAGTTATGACGCCAACCAAATTGCTACGGGCTGTATATTTGGCCGCTAAGGTAGGGTCTTTTTCGATCTCAAGACAAGGAACGGCAACGCCAGGAGAATAAGCCAATGCAAGATCACGCTGGTTTGCTAACTGCTTGATAGGCGTGACCGATATTTTACCCGGTCTTGGGAACTCATGGTAATGCAGCGCCGCTTGTTCAAACTGTTGTTTTTCCGATTCTATTTGGAT
>NZ_JBQQFC010000201.1:0-4548 GCF_052258445.1 Psychrobacter sp. T6-1 | reverse complement strand
TTCATCGTCGCCACATCCGCTTGCAAGCCATTTGCCACAGATAACGCCTGTTTGCTTGAGCCGCCATGAGACTGTTTGATATTCACAGTCGCATTTGGATTCTCAGATTTGTAGTGCTCAACGAACATAGGGTTATAATCTTTATAAAAATCACGCGCCACATCATATGAGACGTTGAGCAGCTCAATATTTTGATTCTCAGCGGCGGGCGTACCATCAGCATTTGTGGTGGTCTCGGTAGTATCATTGTTGCTACAGCCTGCTAAGCCAAGCGTGACCGCAAGACCTGCAATACTTAGTGTACTAATGGTTTTGTTTTTATAAACTTGATAAGTCATAGGAGTCTCAAAATAGGTCATGTGAGTTAAGGGATGCCAGTATGCTAACAGCGCCAGCTTATTATCTTTAATGATGAATATGCGTATGTTTCTGCCAAAATGGAATAATAACGCGAAACACAAACCTTAAAATAGCCAATGGACTCGCCTTTTATTCTACAAAATCCATCGCTATCAGAGACTTGTATGGTTGCAATGTTGTGCCTTTGCCTTTTAATAAACCGTACTTTTACTAGGCACAAAACCGCATGTCATCTAACGACTCTACGAGGTGCTCTTTTGTACCAGCTTATCAAAACGTCCACCATCAACAAAAAACTCATCCATAATTTGTGTCCACGATCCAAAGACAGCTACTGGCTCAAAAGTCTCAATCTCAGGTAGCGTCTGTCTATGTGCGGCAAGTATGTTTTCATCGCTTGGGCGTAGATACGTTTTTGCTATGAGCGTTTGCGCAGGTGCATCCCACAGCCCTTTTAGATAAGTATTAGCCGCCTCGGTACTACCGTGTTTGTCGCTCACAGCTTTGACGACAGCGACAGGGTTATGGATCTTAATAGAATAGCTTGGATAAACGATATCCACTTGACCTTTAGCGTGCTGCTTTGCGACTAGGTGCGCTTCGTTTTCGGTGGTGATGAGCACGTCCCCTAGCCCGCGCTGAGTGAAGCTGGTGGTTGCCGCACGGGCACCATTGTCAAAAGTGACGACGTTGGCAAGTAGTTTGCTCATATAAGTATCTGTTTGAGCCGCGCTTTGGGCAACCTCACTAAACTTGTGAAGACCGTAGCCGTAGGCACCCAAAAATGCGTAACGCGCGGTGCCACTGGTCTTAGGATTTGGCATGAGTACCTCAATATCTGTACGTGCCAAATCCTGCCAGTCTTGAATATTTTTTGGATTGCCTTGGCGCACTAGCAGTACGATAGTGCTGGTATAAGGAACGGCATCGTTTGGAAAAGCCTGCTTCCAATCGGTTGCAACCAGTCCCTTTTCGACAAGTAGATTCATATCACTTTCTTGGTTTAAAGTGACGATGTCTGCTTGCAACCCATTAGCTACTGATAACGCCTGCTTACTAGAGCCACCATGCGATTGATCAATCTGAACATCACTATCTGGATACTGCGCCTGATAGTCCGCTTTAAACAGTGGATTATATTCTTTATAAAAGTCGCGTGATACATCATAGGAGACGTTGAGTAGCTTAATATCGTGCAAAGCGGCGTCTATATCCGCTTGCGTAGCAGGCGCTTGCGTGCAGCCTGCTAACACTAAAACAGCACCCGTCATCAGTAATGCGCTTGATTGAACATAAAAGCTTTGCTGGCGGTTATTAGGTCGCGATCGCTTAGGGGTAAATATATTTTTGGTCATAGCAGTTCTCTGTTGGGTGAATGACTCATTTTTATGACTAGCGCAAGCTTAGGTGATAAACAACAGACTCTCGCAGTAATGAGCGCTATGCTAGCAGCTGATTTATCTATTGCTTAGTGACAAATTCGCTTATCACCTATTCAAGTTGGCATAAGTGAATTTATTGGGTATTCTACGAGCTGCCTGCAAAAGCGTATTTTTTTAACTTCAATAAATGAGCGACTATATGACCACTCCACTTCTGCCCTACGCTGCTGCCGCGGTGCTGCTTGCTGTTATCACTGTTAGCGGCTGTAGCACGTCTCCTACTCATGTCACGCACACGACATTATCAACGCACACTTTAGGTCAATCAGTCGATGTCCAATATAAGCCCTCATCTGCCGCAAAAAGGGTCATTGGCAGCTATGTCTCTGAGGGTTATAACAAGCGAGCGCAGGGTTACGACTGGGTGGCTATCAAAATTAGTCACGATAGTGACGTTAAAGATAGTATTAAGATAAAAGTGCATAGCCGTAACGATATCAAAAAGCCAACTTGTCAGTTCAATGGTACGGCAACTTTATTAGGTCAAGATCAAGCGCACGGCATTATTTTTAAAACACATATAAATGACAGTAGCGTTTTTTTTCAATTTAAAGACGATACACTCGCTATTGATAGCCAAGATAAATATGCGCTGAGTCGCTTCTGCTCAGGCGGCGGCTCTATGGCTGGCGAGTATCAAAAACTTGCAAGAGATTTAGATCTGGATTAAAGCATCGACGTCTAGAGAAAGGTTAACTTTAAAAATTAGCATAAGCTTAGTACTCAAAATGCATTGAATAAGCCTCTTAATCTCTGCATAATATGCGGAGATTAGGTTATTAATGACCGCACAGCTTTTTGATTGCCTCATGGCTTAGGAATAACAATGAAGCAGGCGATTTATATTCATGAAAGATCAGACTGGACACAATGGAGCTGGTCAGATAAGCAATTACTACCTCTAGTGAGTCGTGTGCGGATATTGCAAGGACATCTGCTTGGTAAGTTAGTCACCTTGGGTTTTGATTTGAAAGTTGAAGCACAATTAGATGCGGTTACTCTTGAAGTCGTTAAAACATCTGAGATTGAAGGTGAGACATTAAATAATGAGCAAGTACGCTCCTCGGTCGCACGGCATTTAGGTATAAAGACTAATGACATGCCTGCTGCCACGCGTGAAATCGATGCGATCGTTGAGATGATGCTTGTAGCCACTTATGGTTATCAAGAGCCACTGGCGTTGAATGACTTGCTGGGATGGCACAATGCCCTGTTCCCAACAGGATATAGTGGACTGTATAGCATCAAAGCAGGAGCAATTCGTGATGATAGCAAAGGAGCTATGCAAGTGGTGTCTGGTGGTTACGGGCGTGAGCAAGTCCATTTTGTGGCGCCAAGTGCAGATAGGTTGCCCATAGAGTTAGAGCGCTTCTTAGCTTGGTTGAATACATCCGCAGATGAGCAAGATAATTTGGATCTAGTCATCAAAGCTGGTATTGCTCATCTATGGTTTGTGACCCTGCATCCTTTTGATGATGGTAATGGCCGCTTGACGCGTGCAATCACCGAAAGAACGCTAGCTCAAAGTGATGGTAGTCTGCAACGTTTTTACAGTATGTCAGCTCAAATACTTAAACAGCGCAATACATACTACAAAATACTAGAGCGTACGCAAAAAGGGGGTTCAGATATTACGCAGTGGTTAGTTTGGTTTTTACAAACGCTAGAGCAAGCGCTATTAGCCGCACAGAAAACAACAGATAAAATCATCAGAAAAGCCAGCTTTTGGCAGACTCACCGTCAGCAATCATTGAACCCAAGACAAGTAAAAATGCTCAACATATTATTGACTGACTTTTATGGCAAGCTTACGACTAAAAAGTGGGCCTTGATGACAAAGTGTTCAGCGGATACCGCGTTAAGAGATATTAATGATTTAATAGAAAAAGACATACTAAAAAAGTCCATCGCTTCAGGACGTAGTACACATTATGAAGTGGTGCTGTAAATATAGAATAGATAAAAAAATAAAATCCCCAGTCGCTAAACTGGGGATTGTGCATTCATTAGCTTTAATAAACTCAAACTACACCGCCGATGCGCCAGTGAGTTTGACCTCAGCGCGTTCTTCCTTAGCAATACCGGCATAGTATTCACGCAAGATCTCAAGCACCTCAGGACGGCTAAAGTTCTCTGGCACCTCCTCATCCTCCGATAGCGCTTTACGCAGCTTGGTACCTGATACTTTGACATGATCGGCAGCGTCATGCGGGCAAGTTTTGTCAGAGGCCATAGCATTACAAGCATTACACCAAAACGTCCAGCCAATCTTTAGAGGCTGCGTAATAAGGTCGTCTTTTTCAACTTTATCAAAAATCGTCTGCGCATCAAACGCACCGTAGTAATCACCGACGCCTGCGTGATCCCGACCAACGATGAGGTGGCTACAGCCGTAGTTTTGGCGGAATACGGCGTGTAATAATGCTTCACGAGGGCCTGCGTAACGCATGTCTAGTGGATAGCCTGCTTGAATCACCGTGTCAGATCTAAAGTAGTTATCAATCAAGGTTCTAATCGCTTCTTGGCGTACATCGGCTGGGATATCACCAGGCTTTAGCGCCCCTAATAAGGAGTGAATGAGCACCCCATCGCATATTTCAATAGCAATCTTAGCCAGGTACTCATGCGAGCGATGCATCGGATTGCGCGTTTGAAAGGCGGCAACCGTTCTCCAGCCTTTATCGTTCAAAATTGCGCGAGTCTCGCTTGGGGTTTTGTAAATCTCAGGATACAGCGCTGGGAACTC
>NZ_JBQQFC010000200.1:0-4559 GCF_052258445.1 Psychrobacter sp. T6-1 | reverse complement strand
TAGAGAAAATTTATGACCGATAAATGAGCGCTTATGCATGTTCACTGGCGACCCCAAACGGGCGCGCGCACAACCGTATCTGCTTGACTGCTAATCGTATAGCTATTGCCGCCCGTCAATGAGGCAATCACTAAACTACTTCGAGTTGGATAAACAGCGTACTGCCCAGAGGGAGACAGGCGCGCCGGCTCATCAAGTCCCGTTTCAGCAAGATCGATCACCTGCCCTGTCGCCAAGGTCATGACTGCCGCTTTGCGCCCATTGAGATACGCCATGCGTTGACCATCACCGCTCAGCTGCGGGCTTGCCGCATAGCCGCCAGTCGCTATAGGAGAGGCGCTACTACTAGCAAAATCATAACGATAGATACGCGGACGCCCTGCTCGGACTTTGTCACTGACATAAACGAAGCTTGCGCCGTCTGGAGCATAGCTTGGCTGCACTTCTGTACTCTTTAGGGTAGTCAGTTGACGCGTACTACCATCAATTAACGACAGCTCATAGATATCAGCGTTGCCGCCGACCGTTGAGCTATAAAGCATTTTTTGACTATCAGGTGAGAAGGAGGCGGATAGATTGCTGCCATTGCTATTGACAATAAGATTGCGCGTTTGACGGCTTAGATCATAGATATAAATCTTGGGCGGCTCGCGCATAGCTTGCTTACTGTAGGCCAGCAGCTGACCATCGGTTGACCATGCGGGCGCGTAGATATAGCCATTGAGCTGCTCAATAAGCTTTCGATCGCTGCCATCAGGACGGATAGTATAAAGCGTCGATATCTTACTTGCGCCCGCGCCTTGCTCCTCGACATAAGCGATACGGCCTGTGCGATCGATTATAGGCATAGCGGCGGTCAGTGGACTGCTGATGCTGGTATCGATAGTTGCTTTTGGGGCAGAAAGGGTTTGGCAACCGCTAACAAGGGTGATAGTCAGTAGCACAAATAGTACCTGACTATTAAAAGAGAAAGCTTTTGGCATAACTGCAATCCAGTAGAGGGCTGTGAGTTACTCTAGTGTAACGCAATTGTTGCAAAAAAAATGCCCCACTATAGCGTGAGGCATCATTATAAAGTAGCTTTGTAAGTCATCTATTGTCGCTAACTATTTAGCAACCGCTTTAAAATAAGCGACTTGATTGTTGTTACGAATAGTCAAAATAGGCACGTTATTGGCATTTTTATTAATATCATATTTGCCTTGTACAGTAGCCATCGTCGCAGTATCAAAGCTGGCTTGTGGCTCAGGACATTGCATAAGCGTGCTCATCATATTACCAAACTCAACGTTACTGTTAACGACTCTATATTCAGCGCCCATATTATTACAGGTATTCATAAAGGTAACGCGATTGGTACCCTCAGCCTCAAAGAAGTTCAGTGTTAAAGGTTTGGCAGGGTTATAAAATAGCTGAGATATCTGCTCGCCGTTGGCACGTTTGGCGTCAACGAGCTGCCAGTTGTAAGCTTGCAAAACGCTAGTCGTTACAGGCTGCGCCGTAGGAGCGTTGACGGTAGGCGTCGTCTGACACCCTGTTAAAACGCCAACTGCAAGTGTACTTGTCATCAAGATTTTAGTCATGGTTTTCATAATATCTCCTAAATATCAGTAGTATTTAATTATTGTCTTATTTGTAGTGCTTAACTTGTAGTGCTAAACAATCTAGCTATTGTGCCTGACTAAACCATACCTGTCATGAGCTATCCTGTATACGACGCGCCCCTACTTTGTACTTTGTTATATGTGTTTTGCTAATAAGGCTTGTCAGATGAGCTAATAGCTGCTAACTGCTCGCTTTAAATTCAGGCATAAAAAAACCCCACTAGTTTGTGAGGTCGTTAAACAAGTATTACTGATAATTAGATGACATCTGTACCTGTAATATCAGGCTGGTCGGTTGGCTGTGCCATCATCGACTGGCAACCTGCTAACATAGTCATCATTACGATACCGGTCATTAGTGCTTTGGTCAGGTTTTTCATTGAAGCTCCCTAAATGTTGTTATAAGTTGGTTTATGGGTACTCATATAAAAGTCGTTGTTGAATGTTAAACTAAAGCTACTCTTATATCAAAATACGAGGCTGCTACTTTAACTTCATGCAAGATGCATAAAAGTAACGAGCTTGTATTTCCATTAGCAACCGTAACTTATCTAAGTCTCAATCACAACTGTCTTTTATCTGACTAAAAGTTATTTAATGTTATTGAGAGGTCTCCTGTTTAAGAGCGGCATAACCCGTTAAGCGTTTACGTTCAGTCTCGCTAAAGAGTTGCTGCTCGAGTTGATTGATTTGAGTTTGTACGTTATCTGGATTTTGCGTTAATAGTTGCTGTTTTTGCACTTGATACTGGGTAAAGCGCTGATCAAAGTCAGCATCCTCGGCATCAAGCTTGGCAAGCCTTGTCGCCGCAGGTGCGCCAACGAGCTCACGGCGCATGTTATATAGCTCCTCAGGCGTGGCGCCGCGCGCTTTCATCTGCTCGGTGCGTTGCATTAGCTTTGCCATATTGACTTGCTGTTCGATATTGGTTTTGATCGCGCTATCAGGTAGCCGGCTAACATAATCCTCTTGCGCCGCTTGCTTTTGTGCTGTGCTCAGTTGCGAGTTTTGCTCAATTCTCATCATCTCAATATTATAGTCATCATACTCATCTTCACTCCCAAAAAACGCTTGTATAGTCTGGTCATCAAAGTATTGCTGACGCAAACGAGCGACGTCTTGTTTTTGCTGCATGACCATGTTTAGATCGAGCTCGCCATTTTGGGTGGCCTGCAATTGCAGCGTGCCATAGCGTTTTTGAATCTCAGGGATGGCTTTGAGATAAGCGACATACTGATGGTATAGCCCAATAGCTTGAGACGCCGCAGGTTCAGGGGTTACACTACGAATATAGCTTTCAACGCGGGCATGTATGGTCGCCTCATCCTCCTCTCCTAGCGCTGATAAAAAATAATCAAACAGTCGGCGCAGCCCTTCGATCACCACTAGCTGACGATTTTCATCGATAATTATTTCGCCATCGACGTCCGTGCCTTGTAGTGAGCGCGGTAGATTCTCAAGTCCTGTAACAAACCGAGTATTGCCGTTATCAGCTACATTCTCTGCGACAACAGCGCTTGAGGAGTCATTTAATACCTCACTATCGGTTGTCGTCGTTTGCATATTTTCGCTTTGTCTGTCACTTGATGTCGGTTTAAACCATAGAACAACAGCAATCAGCGCTGCGATGACAAGACAGATGACGACAAGTAATAAATAAGGGCGACGAGCGTGTGACATAGTAGCGTTATCTTGTTATACGAACCAATGTTGATAAGTATTGATTAAGCTCTAACCAAAATATTTTGAATGAAATGCCTTTTGGCTAGCTATTATAGGTTTGCTTTTTTGAGACGATTGACCTGACTGCGATAGATAGTCGCAGGATTGGTCTCGCGCCATGATACTAGGCCCAATAGCTGATTGGCTGAATCTAAGTGATTCATTCTATAGTCATCACGAATGACATAACCCAATCGGCTTGAGCAGACCGATACTAAGCCATCATTTTGATCCGCGCCAAAGGGGACACTAGTTGCTAGCAAAATAGGATCAGTGACATCAGTGAGATTGGTCAGTTGACCTTTGCCGCTGAACGAGTAGTAATTGATACCATTGATTTGCGTGCTCGTTGGCTGACCACAGTAGCGTGTTGGCATAGCGGCTGGGAATTTGGCGTTGAATTTAGCGGCGCCCTCAGTAGACAAAGCGACCAAAGCGTTCCAGGCGTCTTGTTCTTGCAGTTCAGTAACACTTACGCCTGAGCCAATATCAGTTGCTATGCCTAATAGCTTAAAGAGTCCAGCAGCAGCTTCTGTGACTACGCTATCCTCTGAGAGCTGCGACATAATAGCGTCAGCGGTCTTTGAGCCTTGTTCTGGGCTCGCCACGGCGGTCACTGATGACACGTACTCTGGTGCCACGCCAGCCACGTAACGAATATCGATACCGCCTTGGCTATGGCCTATCAGATTGACTTTTGGTTTGCCTGAGATGGCGGAGATAAGCTTGACCTGCTGAAGCAGCTGCTCGCCGCGTACTTCACTATTATTAGCCGCTGAGGTTTTGGTTGCATATACATCGGTGCCGCCGCGCATTAATGTCTGCGGAATACCATAAAAGTAATCTAACGCCCCAAATAATTTATTAAAACCGCCAAGACCGTGAGCTAACACCACAGGGCTCTTGGTATCGGTATAGCTTGAGGTAAATAACCTAGCGCCTGCCAACTGACAGCCGCTAGGTGCTGAACAAGTATAGTAAGTCGCAGCTTGTACCGAGGTTGATGACAGGGTCATCATGAGTAGGCCAGTACCTAGGCTACCAAGTACGGGTACAATTTTGCGCGGCGTGATAATAGCTTGAAAGGAGTGCTTGATTTTTTGCGTGGTTGACGTCATGACTACATCCTTGTTGTCGATAAATAACTTGCTGTCGATAAATAATGAATGACAAGGTATGAGCATTACTCACTTATATTGAGTAGGGCCGATACCATTGAAATTAGTGCAAATC
>NZ_JBQQFC010000199.1:0-4561 GCF_052258445.1 Psychrobacter sp. T6-1 | reverse complement strand
ACTTATTGCGGGTCAGGTAGCGAATGGCAATAATGAATAAGTCATTGACAAAAAACGTCAGTAAATAGGATGCAAAATACATAATAAATATCTGTACTGACAATTTTGAGTAAGTAATGAGTAACATATAGTAGTATTTCGGTGTTACTAGACTTAAATTTCTGATTTAACAACTATTTAAAAGCGTTCAAGGCAAATACATATCAACATAGAAGAACATAGAGCGATAACTTGGCACACTACATGCAACAACTAAGATAAGAAAGCATTACCCTTATAACTGAAGATAAAGATATCTTCGTACTATCCCTAAAGGAGTTCCTATGAACACTCAAAAAGGTTTTACCTTAATCGAACTAATGATCGTGGTTGCTATTATCGGTATCTTGGCTGCTATCGCAATTCCTGCTTATCAGAATTATACTCAACGTTCGTCTGATACATCTTGTGAAGCTGAAACTAAAGCTTATGCAAATACAGCTTATATTGCATTAACAGACCCTGAAGGTGCTAGTTCTGTACCAGCTCCGAATGCAAACGCTTGTAGTAACATTACTACACCAACGGCAGTTACTACGCCAGTAATTGGTACAATTCGTAATGGCGAAAATTCTAAAGTATCGTGTGCTATGGATAATGGCGTTATTTGTACTTTGTTGTAAACCATTATTCTTAAATTAAACTATTATGACTTGAAATTTTTTATAAGAGCCGAACTTTAAGTTTGGCTTTTTTTATACCTTACTTTAGTAAATAGAAGCTGTAACCAATAATCCACGTTGATATGAAATGGAGGTTCAAAACCAATGATTTCTAGACAAAGTCAAAAAGGTTTTACGTTAATAGAGCTAATGATCGTAGTCGCTATCATTGGAATATTGGCTGCTATCGCTATACCTGCTTATCAAAATTATGTAAGTAAGTCTCAGAGAAATGCTTGTTTGTCAGAAGTCAAAAACTATAGTGATCAAGTGTTTATTTTGCTTAATGATTATGATAGCGGTTCAGTACCAGTAGCCCCCAATATTAACGCTTGTCAGTCTATTACCGATGCTAATGGCTGGACAGCAGCGACCCAGCAAAAAATTGTCGCTATTGCAAAATCTCCTTCTGACGCTCGCATAGAATGTAATATCCCTAATGGAACGACGACCTGTATGGTATTGCCTTAATACTATTTTTTACTAAAACTAGCTTTAGCTTCATCCATAGAACACACATTATCTCCAAGACCTCCTTCATACTCCTTACATTGTTTATTTACTTCTTTATAAACAATAGGGCAGCTATCCGTCATAGACATTATGATACTAAAATTAGGCACTGCCTCTTTATACTGATAACTTAAATAACTGTAATATTGCCAATCCTCGCCACTCCAATTGCCAGTGTTATCACATTGGGTAATTAGATAGTATATTCCAGCAGTTGGAAACGGAGTATAATGCGCGTATCTTCTTAAAGGGTCATCGAATTTTGAGGGAATCTTGTCGCTAGGAACTAGACGCAGATAGTCAACAGACTTTATATCAGCATAGGCACGTAGCAGTGGTTGCTTGTCTGCTATCTCCAACATCTTTACAGCAGTGACGACCTTTTCTTCAGGGGTATTATCGTCAATGAATCGATAATATAATTTATCAAGCTCACTATAGCTAACATATAAATTTAGACTTACTGTCAAGTAAGTTATCGAAATGACAAACATGATTAGTCTTACGATAGGGTGCGTAACTTTAATATTCTTGACGGATCTTATTGAATGATGAAGAAGCGTTAATAGAACGACAAATACTAAGAAAAAATGAGAGTACCAAAGCGGATACTCTAGCATACTGTGTATGACTGAGACAGTGACCATCAAAAGAAGGACTAGAGTCTCAGGCTTCCAGGGTATAGATAATAAGGGACTGAGCAAATACAAAAACCCACCTACTACAATGACAGTACCAAATATGCCAGTTTCAGCTAAAAAATTAAAAAGTAGATTGTGAGTATGCGCCGAAAAATGACCAACGATATATACATCGCTTGATCTTACATCTGAAAACTTAACAAACCCCTCATAGCCATAGCTATTCCACCCACTACCAAAGAAAGGGTGATCTAAAAATATCAGCCAAGCTTTATGCCATTCTGCTGTTCTAAGGTTGATATTAGATATATTTGACAATCGGCTGATACTATTACTACTGATTAATTCATTATGCTGAGTTAGAGCCAGTAGTGGTAAGGATAAAAATTGAAATATAAGTATCAGTAATAAAGTGATAAACAGTATTTTAAAAATTCGCTTTGATAGATGATGCTGCCAAAAATATATAATAGGTAGCAAACAAGATATGACTACTAAGTAGACAATTGAGCTTCTAGAATTTATAAATCCCAGAAATATAGCCTGTAATATAATGAGTGTATATCCATTTAAGATAGTTAGCTTATTCTTATATAATAGATAACTCGTTGCCAATATACCCCAAAACAAATAATGAGCGGTCATGTTTCTTTGACCTATATTACCAGAGTATGACTTTCCTTCATCGAGGTAGAATATCCAACCGTACAACCATTCTAGATGTAGTATCTGCAATAGAATTACTATATCTTGTAGTATTGCACCGACTACTAGACCCGAAAAAACAATATAAACTAATCTTTGTTCTTGAGGTTTCTCTAAGCTATCTATCACACTTTGTGAGAGAAAAGCACCTAACGTTAAGACTCCTATATATAGGAAACTAATCGATATATATACGGGTGGATTTATTAAAAGATCAAAAGTGAGGCATAGCGCAATTGCAAAGAAATAGATAGGAACGCGATTACTAAGATTAATTGATTTTTTATTAAGAGAAGAAAAAAGAAGAAAAAGTGATACTAGAATTGCGCTAGCTATTTCAGGATAAAATGCAAACTGAGGTGATGTTCTTTTGAATATCATAAACGGTAAAAACATCAGCATAAATAAAAAAAAACCAGATAAATCGTATGTACTAACATTTTTCAATTTTTCTAAAGTAAACGTGCGCTCTTTTGAAATTATAGCCATACTCTAAGTCTCTTAGTCATACTTTCTGTAGTCGGCAATGATAAACCAATTACTCAAGTAAATCATAGAAATCAAACCTTTTAAAACTTAAGTTTATACGTATTTTTTTAAGTTCACGGTTTAATACCCACCATCACGCCCCACCCAGAATAGTGTAAAATCATCACAAAATATTGTGCTGATGAGTCGTGCTATGCAAAAGAAAGTCTTGGGGATCTGTCTCGTTATTGCACTACTAGAGGGCTTTGCTGGTCTCGGTATCGAGATCTATGCCATTCGTATCTCTGCGACGTATATCGGCTCGTCTATCTCTATCACAGGTGTCATCCTCGCGATGGTGCTAATCGCCATCGCCGTGGGCTACTGGTATGGCGGACGTCTATCCCAAGATATCCATACCCCAAGACAAGCACTATTAAAAGCAGGGCACGTCTTGTCCTTGTCTGCTATCTCTCACGCGATTGCCTGTATTATTCAATTGCCATTACTTGCGGTCATGACTGCTAGCACCGATAGTCCAATCCTCGCGGCTATCGGTGTTGGCTTGTTGTTTGGGGTAGGGTTGGCATTTGGCTCAACGGCGATTCCACTGATTACCCAGTTTTTATCATTGAAATATAAAAGCTTGGACAATAATGGCAGTGTCGATGCGGGCAAAAACGCGGGGATGATGGTAGCGATTACCACCATCGGTAGTGTGCTTGGCTCGACGCTGACGCCAATTATACTACTGCCTTATATTGGCCTGATGAGTAGCTTGGCGCTATTTATCGCCGCCCTTGCGATCAGTAGCTATCTATGTACCAAGCTCGCTATACATATACAGAGCGACGAGCCTGTGAGCCTATCTACGCCGACGCTTAACTATATGTTAGCGCTATCGGCGTTTGTAATGACTGCAGGCTTTATATTTTTGAACAAAACCGATACAGGCTATCAGACCGCGACGGGCGCTTGGTTCATCAACCAGACGGTTATCGATCATCAGCTGGCAGTGACTATCACTGATAAGCCCGGACTGTCAACGAGCAGCTGCTGGATATATCTGCCCAAAAAGAACTGTCATTGGTATGGCAAGATCACGGTAGAGGCGATTGATGAGATTGCGCCTGAGACGTTGGTTTTCCTAGGCGGCGCGGGTATGGGTACACCAAGCGAGGTGGCGCATCACAATCCAGATATGGCGCTGACCGTGATCGATATTGATAAAGGCTTACCCAAGATTATCGAAGAACACTTTTTAAAAGCACCGATTGCGCCCAATATCAAGTTCATAGGCGATGATGCGCGCGGCTATTTGACCCGTAACGCGCAAGCACGTTATGACTTTATGTTGATTGATGCTTTTCAAGGGCGATTTGTCGCGAGTAACTTATATACCCTAGAGGCGCTGACTGGGTTCAAAGCCAATAGCCAATACATTATGGCAAACGTGATTGGCATGCCCAATAGCGAGCACGGCTACACCCAAACCATCTTAAAGAACTGGGTTGAAGTGTTTGGCGATTCCGC
>NZ_JBQQFC010000198.1:0-4570 GCF_052258445.1 Psychrobacter sp. T6-1 | reverse complement strand
AAAAGCAAAACATCGCCTATGTATCAGCGTCATATGCAACAGGCATCAACTCTATGGTCGCAGCTGATTGCACAGATGATGACGACCGTCGATACCAAGCAGCAGGCGGATAAAAGAGGCTATCGTAAGGAACCAAGATCGATACAGTGGCAAAAGCAGCTACTAGATGAGTCACTGTTCTCTCGTCATGAGCTCGTTCGTACTATATATAAGCACCCCAAACAAGAACACGCTTTGCAGCAAAGTGGCTACGTGGTGCATCAGCACTCTTATGAGCACTTGGGTCGACATTATGTTTTGGTATTCTACGGTCAAGTAAAGGGCGCTCAGCAAAGCAAGGCAGTTATTCAGCCTAAGCTTAGCGATATCGCGCAGGAGGTAGCAACGCGCTTACCGCTTGCAGAGCTGCATCATGTAATCGTAATGGGCATCGACTTTATTACAGATCAAGATGATACCTTTATCGATATCGATCTATGGATTCAGCCCATTGATGCGACGACTCAAAAAGAGCGGCAACTCACCAAACAAATTCAGCAGCTAAAACCACAAACCTCTAGGCTAAAAGAGGACAGTCAGCAAACAAGTAACCCTCAAGTCACTAGCGAAATCCGAGCTAAGAGTGCACAGGTATCTAGCGCTCCAAAGCACAAGGATATAGAAAAAGGGAAATTTAAAAAGCTGCCTAGTATGCAATTAAACTTGTCAATTCCTGCGCGCAAAGACAAGCCTTAGACAGTCTCAACTTTGCTAAGTCCTATAAGTTTAAACTCAAACAGTAGCCATAAAAAAAGACAGCCTAGGCTGTCTTTTTGGTGCTTAAGAGTAATCTAGCTTATTTGTTGTCATTATTTAGATCGTTGTTTAGACCTTGATCAGACAACAAGTTCGAGCGGGTTTTGCTTTCAACATCAGTAGTGTCAACAGACTCAGACCCAAGCTTACTCGTATCGACAGTATCTGTACTAAAGTCGTTCGTAGTAGTACTTGTGGTTGTAGGCGTAGTCGTAGTTACCGAAATATTGGTAGCATCAGCAGTAGCAGCGCTTGGCGTGTTTTCGCGTACCGCGTCCGCAACTTTGTCCTGCGTGCTGCTATTAGGCGTCACAGCAGATTTTGCTTTTGCTTTGTCACTTTCTTTGTCCATCTTGTCCTGCATCTTGCGTAAGAAGCGAGCGGCGGCTTCTTGACCACCAAGACCGAATGAAAGGGCAAAGGCTACGGCAACAGCGCCTAGTGTTAGACCAAATGCTAGGTTAACGATAGAATCTGCAATACCCATAGCTTTTAGACCCATGGCTAATACTAAGCCCATAATCAATACGCGTACGATGTTCGCTAAGAACTGCGATCCTTGCTCAGAGCGCTCAACGACACCAGCGATGATATTGGCAAGCCAAAAACCGATGAATAGGATGATCGCGCCCAAGATGATGTTCGCACCAAATGCGATAAACATCGTGATGATCGCTGAGATAGGCTCAAAACCTAATAAGTCAGCTGCCGCAACTGCCGCAAATAACATGGCAAAGAAGATAATGGCATAGCCTACGACGTCAGATACTCGCTTGTCGCCCATCGTCTCTTGTAGACCGACTTTGGCTGGCAATTGATTGATCTGCGTGTTTTCTATCAAACCTTTGATGATGTTAGCGACCATGCGAATAACATAGAAAGTCACAATCAAGATTGCCGCTGCCATAAAGATATTTGGCAAAGCTTCCATGATTTTGTTCAGCATGTTGGTTGCTGGACGAGCGATAACGTCAATTTTTAGCGCGTTTAGAGCGGCAATTGTCGTTGGAATAATAACGATTAAAAAGGCTAAAGAACCTGCGATATTAGGCAGACTGTTCTCTTCGCTCAAACCTGCTCTTGAGGCTAATTTTTGCACATCAAAAGTAGAGACGAGGTTAGTGACGATGCCGCGTACGACTTTGGCGATGATGTAACCGACAACAAAGACAACCGCCGCAATTAAGATATTAGGGATAAAGCTAAAGATCTTATCGACCATGTTAGTGAGCGGTGCAAATAGACCATCAAGCTCTAATTGACCTAGAACCATTGTCAAAACAATAAGTAGGATGAACCAATAAACCATATCAGCAATCGTGCTGCTCATAGGTTTTACGCCAGCTTGAGCACTTAAACGCTCATCCATTGACGTCTTAGACAGTCCAGTATTGATAGCGGTACGTACTACAGTAGCAATGACCCAACCAATCACACCAACGGCGATAGCAGCGATGAGGTTTGGAATAAACGAGAGCACTTGACCGACCATATTAGCGAACGGTGCTGATACTGAATTGAGGTTTAACTGATTTAATGCCGCTGATATCGCGATAATAAAGATAAACCAAAAGACAATCTTGGAGACTATGCCTTCTATATCGTAGGTTTTACCTGTTGAGGTGTTCATACGTTGATTGACATTGACCTTTGCTAACACACCGCGCACTACTGCTGCGATACCTAAAGCAACAAGCCAGCCAATGATAAAGATAAGAATAGCGCCGATGATAGAACCGATAGGTCCACCAAGATAGCCATTAAAAGATGTAAACGTTGGGTTCATCCTGTCCTCCTTTAAACTTCACATATGAGTAGCAGAATAAAAGTCATGATATTGAAGGATGTAAACTCAAAACAATCACTTTTATAATGAAAACACATACGGACAGTTATAATAAATAGTATTTTAATTGGCATTATTCGTTGAATAATTAAGTCGCTAACTAACTATTAAAGGCACTAAAAATAGGTGGTATATCATTCAAAATAAAGACCATATATTATCAGTAGTTTAATAAAAAGTTACCAAGAGTTACTTATCTTCTTAACCAAATTAGCTTAGCTGATATAATCGTGAATATAAAGACAGAAAGCTTAACCTGCCACTATATTTGTGTGATAAGTTGTTATGTTTATAGTAAATACTTACATAGACTGTACATTGCACCGATAATTTTGCGCTAAACATGGCTCACAAAACCAAGATTTGCTATGATATCGTCACTGTGACATCTTGCCACTATTCTTCCAATTGAGAGCAATTTATGAAAAAAATCACTACCTTAAGCATCAGTGCCCTTGCCAGCGCTATGGTATTAGTTGGTTGTAGCACTAATAACGGTAATCAAGAAGCAGCGGCGCAAAGCGTGGCTATCACTGAGCAAAGTACGGCTAATGAAAAAGTTGGCTACAGCTTAGGATTTATGATGGCTGAAGGCAACAAAGAAGCCGTTGATGATCTAAACCTAGATACCTTTGAGATGGGTTTTCGTGATGGTTACGACGGCAAAGAGTCGGCTCTAACCCAAGAGCAAATGCAAGAAGTGCTCATGACGTATCAAAAAGAGCAAGAAGAGAAGTTTGTTCAAGACATGCAAACTCAAGCGGTTGAAAACAAAGCTGCAGGCGAAGCCTTTTTGACAGCCAATGCTGCAAAAGAGGGCGTGATGACCACGGATAGTGGTTTGCAATATAAAGTGCTAGAGGCAGGAACGGGTCAATCGCCAAAAGCGACAGACGTGGTTGAAGTAAACTACGAAGGCAAATTGATCGATGGTACGGTATTTGACAGCTCATATGAGCGCGGCGAATCTGTTGAATTCCCACTCAATCAAGTGATCGCTGGCTGGACTGAGGGCTTGCAACTAATGAAAGAGGGCGGTAAATACGAGTTTTATATCCCAGGTGATATCGCTTATGGCGAAGCGGGTAACGCAGGTATTGAGCCTAACAGCACCCTTATCTTTGTCGTTGAACTCATAGATGTTAAGTAATATAAACACCTTATAAACAAGAAGCCCTTCAATATTTGAAGGGCTTTTTTGTTGCTAGGTATTATTAAGCTAAGCGCTATTAAAATAAGCCTATAGCGTTTTTTGGAATACCTTTGAGTTGCGACCATTGTGATACTGCTCTAAGCGTTCCTTGGGCAGGGCATCAGCATCAACCTCTTCAAAGCCTTGCTCTACAAACCAGTGCGCGGTACGTGTGGTTAATACAAACAGTTTATGGAGACCATGACTACGCGCTTGCTGCTCCAAAAATGCCAGCAAATCAGCGCCGCGGCTCCCATTGCGGTATTCAGAATGCACCGCAACGCAAGCAACCTCGGCTGAGTCTTTACTTAAAGGGTAAAGGGCGGCGCAACCTAAAACCATGCCGTCACGCTCGATCACGCTGTAGTTGTCGATCTCTTGTTCTAAGCGCTCACGTGATCGGCTAACCAAGATACCTTGTTCCTCAAGTGGCGCTAGTAGCTCAGTGAGACCGATGACATCATCGATAGTAGCACGGCGAATCTCCTCGTAAGGATCATGGCTGATAAGCGTACCTGAGCCGTCACGGGTAAATAACTCTTCTAACAAAGCGCCGTTTTTGGCATAAGAGATGATATGGGTGCGATGTACCCCTTGGCGGCAGGCTTTGCTGGCGCAGTGCAAAAAGTAGCACAGCTCTTGGTTCAAATCGCGATCGCGTAAAAAGCGATCTACTTCATTAGGAATCATCTCGCTTAGCAGGCGATCATCATCGTTGATACCTGCCTCAGCACCTA
>NZ_JBQQFC010000197.1:0-4577 GCF_052258445.1 Psychrobacter sp. T6-1 | reverse complement strand
ATACTCATAAATACCTCACAGCTTGCGGCTGCCTGTTCTGCTATTTGCCACGCCTCTACAGGTAAGGCTTCACCAAACCAAACAATATCAGGTCTGATGTAACCTGCGCAGTGCGGGCAGGTGATTAGCTCATCGTTAGCATATTGATTCTCTTTATTTATACCTTCTATCTTATAAGGTTTATCACACTGATGACAGCGATTGCGCCATAGATGCCCGTGCAAATGCGTCACCTGAGCGCCTGCTTGTTCATGTAAATCATCGACGTTTTGAGTGATGATTGTAATGTGCTGATGACTTTGTTTAACGCTTTGCTGCCACTGCGCCAAGGCTAAGTGCGCAGGATTAGGCGCTTTATCCTGTACCAGTTGTCGACGCCATTGATACCATGACCAAACCATTTTTGGATCACGATCAAAGGCAATAGGGCTGGCCAAATCCTCAGCGCGGTAATTCTCCCACAAGCCTGTCTGCTTATCTCGAAAGGTGGGGATACCGCTTTCAGCTGAGATACCTGCGCCCGTTAAGATACAGATGCGCTTAGCTGATGTTAATAATTTAACCGCGTGCTGTTGTTGGGCTACTAACTGCGTTGATAATTCTGCTACCATAACCTAACCCTCAATAATGGATGACAGTGTTTATGATAGACGGAATATGGTGGCTTGTCATATTGCTAAGCGTAGCCATTGGGCTGTGGCTGTTTGCCAAGTCGCGCGGCGCAAAAAAGGGCGAGGGGCTTTATCAAAAATCGGCTCGCGGGCAAGCAAAAAAACAAAAGATACCTATTAATGATAGCTTGCAAAAAACCGCCTTATTATTAAAGCAGTACTTCCCAGATTATGTGGTTAAGCAAAAAGCCAATCATTTGCTCGTGAGTAAGCAAGATAAAAAAATTGCCATGATTACTATTGATAAAAAACTCGCTATGGGTCAACGCCGTTTGGGCGAGGTGCCAGTGATTAACTATCACCGCGTCCCAAGCCGCGATCAGCTAGCTGCTAACTTACAGGATGCGCAGTAGTTTTGCGTAAGCTTGAAGTGGTTCGATAGAGTGCTGTTAGCAGTATTCTGTAGGTACTACTAAATTATATTAAAAACATAATAGGGTTTGAGTAGCAGGTAATGCAAAAAGAGGGTAGTACAGAGCAAGAGAGAGTAATGCAATAAATGGTGCGCTCGACAGGGATCGAACCTGTGACCCTCGGCTTCGGAGGCCGATACTCTATCCAACTGAGCTACGAGCGCTTAGTATTTACGTACGGCGACATAAATTTAAGACCGCTTAGTCTAGCAAATAAAGCGGCTAAAACCAATAAGCGATGCAGGCTATCCTCATTATTTACGAAAAAACAGTCAAGTCAACAATCAGGCATGGCAATCTACCACCCTTTTCCCTTATAATGTTAGGGACAACGAATTTGATCCATATTCACCGATTACAATTGTGTCAAAGCATGCAAAGATTATTTATTTTGATACCGGTACGCTGGCTGTCAGATAATTTTTTTGCCTATTTGCCATTTGTATATGTAATAAGAGAACGTGACGAATGAGAAAAGTAGTGATGTTATCGGCAGCTGCCATTCTAGGGATTGCTAGTATCGCGGTGAGCCAAGCTGAAGAAGTTGTAGATACAACGACGGTCTCTGAGGTAGTAGAGGCCCAAGAAGTCGTTGAAAACGCGCCGCAGGTGCTCGGTGATGACGTACAAGCTGCTGCTGATACGACGGATGCTGCGCCTGTTGATGAGACGGCAGTAGTAGCGGGTGAAGACGCAGAAGCAGGCGAGGCGGTAACCGTGCAAGCGGCACCTGCTGAAGAAGAGCCTATTCCAGAAGATACCCCGCAAGTTCAAAAGCTGGTTGCGCTTTACCCCAATCTGGTTGCTCGTATTCAGCCTGTAGGACGCGTCTGTTTTGAAGAAGGCGAGATCTGTGATGTAACCGTCAGAGCTGCTAGCGCTTCTGCTGATGGTGGTCCACGTGACGGTGCTGCAGTATACAATGCGGTGTGCCAGACTTGCCACGCTTCAGGCCTACTTGGCTCGCCAATGCTAGGGGACGCGGGCGCTTGGGGTCCACGTATCGCTAAAGGTGCAGATACGCTATATACCCATGCGATTCAAGGTTTTAATGCCATGCCAGCTAAAGGTGGTGCTGATATTCCTGATGAAGAGGTTCAAAACGCGGTCGACTATATGATTGCTGAGGCCAGCTAAGATAGTTTTATTTTTGCTAAACATCATAGTGAGCACTTAGGTAGCACTAGTTATAAAGTTAATCTTAGAATTAAAAGCGTCTATTTCATTGATGAGGTAGGCGCTTTTTTGTAGTCCTTATTTGCTGATTGATATTATCAATATCGTCCTTGCTATAATGTGCGCTTGAAATACACTGCAGGCAGCCTCACTTTAAGAGCTACATTATTTATTATAATAATAAATTTTACTATTTATTTAAGAGGTCGTCATGTCAGAGGTACCAGCACTCACCGTTCGAGATTTATCTAAGACTTACGATAATGGATTTTCAGCTTTAAAAGGTATCGACTTGACCGTACCGCAAGGTGGATTTTTTGCGCTGCTTGGGCCTAATGGTGCTGGTAAATCGACCATGATTGGTATTATCAGCTCGTTATTTAAGCCAACTACTGGCAGCGTGCATATTTTTGGTACAGATTTGCTAGAGAATCCATCCGTTGCAAAGCAATATTTAGGAGTCGTGCCGCAAGAATTTAACTTCAATATGTTTGAAAAAGTTGAAGATATTCTAATTACTCAAGCAGGTTACTTTGGTATATCAGCTAAAGAAGCTAAGCCGCGAGCCAAGCGCCTATTGACCGCTCTTGGATTATGGGACAAGCGCGATAGCAAGTCGCGTGAGCTATCTGGCGGTATGAAGCGCCGATTGATGATTGCGCGCGCGCTGATTCATAAGCCTAAGCTTTTGATCCTCGATGAGCCAACCGCTGGCGTCGATATCGAGCTGCGCCGCTCCATGTGGGAGTTTATGCAGCAGATTAATGTCGAAGAAAACACTACGATTATTCTGACGACGCATTATTTGGAGGAAGCAGAGCAGCTGTGTAAGCGCATCGCTATCTTAGATCATGGTGAGATTCGTATTAATACCGAGATGAAGGACTTGCTTGCGCAGTTGTCTGTTGAGACTTTCGTTTTTGATTTGTCAGTACCTGTCGATCACCCTATAAAGCTTACTGATGTCACCGAAGTTGCACAGCCTGATAGCTTAACCCTTGAGGTGACGCTGACAGAAGGCGAGTCGCTAAACGGCGTCTTTACTCAACTCTCTGATCAGGGCATCACTATCGCCAGCATGCGTAATAAGTCTAACCGCTTAGAGGAGCTGTTCATGCGCCTAGTAGATCAAAATATCGATAGCAAAGACAGCATGAAGGAGTCAGGGTTATGAATAAAAAAATAACGGTAGACCCAAATGAGACCATGTCATGGGGCAAAAAGTGGATTGCTTTTCGCACTATTTTACTCAAAGAGATACGCCGGATTTTGCGTATCTGGCCGCAAACGCTGTTGCCACCAGTTATTACTATGACACTGTACTTTATTATCTTTGGTCGTATGATTGGCGATAGAGTGGGTGAGATGGGCGGCGTGCCTTATATGCAGTTTATTGTACCTGGCCTTATCATGATGGCAGTAATTACTAATAGCTACTCAAACGTGGTCTCTAGTTTTTTTAGTGCTAAGTTCACCGCTAGTATTGAGGAGTTACTGGTCTCGCCAGTCTCCAAACATGCGATATTGGCAGGTTATGTCAGCGGCGGTATCTTTCGCGGATTAGTCATTGCAATTGTGGTCTCTATCGTCGCGCTGTTCTTTACGGACTTGGGCGTTGAGCACTTATTTGTCACTATATTCACCGTGCTTGGTACTTCGATATTGTTCTCGCTTGGCGGTTTTATTAATGCGGTGTTTGCACGCTCTTTTGATGACATCTCTATTGTGCCAAGTTTCGTTCTCACGCCGTTGACCTTTTTGGGCGGGGTGTTTTATTCGATGGAAGACTTATCAGAATTTTGGCAAAATGTCTCCTTACTCAACCCAATTGTGTATATGGTAAACTCATTTCGCTATGGTATTTTAGGTTACTCTGATGTCAATGTGTTCTATTCGATGGCGGCGATTTTTGCCTTTTGTGTGGTGTTCTATGTGATCTCTTATCGCTTACTAAGTGATGGTTCACGGATTCGGTTGTAGCTTTATTGGTTTGTAGTTTTAATGTTAAGCGCTAAAGGTCATTTATGAGTATTCACGGTATTTTAGGCGAGCAGACCACTGATTATCCCACTGAGTATAGTCCACAGACGCTATATCCCATCGCCCGTAGTATGGGGCGCGCGGCAATTGGCTGGCAGGATGATAAGCTTGCTGTCGGTGTTGACTGGTGGCAGGCGTTTGAGATGTCATGGCTCAATGTGCAAGGCGTCTCGCAAGTAGCGATAGCGCGCTTTAGTGTCCCTGCAAGCTCGCCGTATATCATTGAGTCAAAGTCACTTAAGCTGTATTTAAACAGTATTAATTTTACTGAGTTTGC
>NZ_JBQQFC010000196.1:0-4653 GCF_052258445.1 Psychrobacter sp. T6-1 | reverse complement strand
CAAATCCCGCTCACAGCAAGCAGTGCAGGCACGTATAGAGAGTATTCCTGAGGATTTGCCTGCCAAACTCAACCTAGATTTACCTGTTAGCCAGCGTGCTGATGATTTGGTACAAGCGATTATCGATAACCAAGTCATCATCGTCGCAGGGGAGACCGGTTCAGGTAAGACCACCCAATTGCCAAAATTGGCGATGCTAGCTGGTCGCGGTATTACGGGACAAATAGGGCACACCCAACCCAGACGACTAGCGGCGAGAAGTGTTTCTAACCGTATTGCTGAAGAATTGGGCGAAAAACTTGGCAATACCGTCAGCTTTAAGATTCGCTTCAACGAGCAAGGTACCGCGCAGTCTGTCGTCAAGCTGATGACCGACGGTATTTTGCTCGCAGAATTGGGTCACGATCGGTTTTTGAGTAAATACGACACCATCATTATTGATGAGGCGCACGAGCGTAGTCTTAATATTGACTTTATTATGGGTTATCTCAAAAAGCTCTTACCCAAGCGTCCCGATTTAAAGGTCATTATCACCTCAGCGACCCTTGATACTCAGCGTTTTAGCGAATACTTTAGTCGTTATGATAATAAACTCAAACGGCAAGTTAATGCGCCTATCTTTAATGTTGAAGGGCGCAGCTTCCCCGTTGAAGTGCGCTATCGTCCTTTGACGGATGAGCCAGTAACCAGCTCAGATGATGATAGCTATGATGACTTTGAAGAGAACTTGCCGCGCGCAGTGGTTGCCGCAGTCGAGGAGTGCTTTCATGACGCCCAAAGTAAAGGGCACGCCGATCAAGCTGATATTTTGATATTTGCGGCCACCGAAGCCGAGATTCGCGAGCTCCAAGATGTGTTAGAGCGTCATGGCCCTAAGCATACTGAGGTATTACCGTTGTTCGCCCGTCAGACGTATGAGGAGCAACAACGGATTTTTCAGCCATCAGGTCGTGGTCGCCGTATTGTTATCGCGACCAACGTGGCTGAGACTGCATTAACCGTGCCTGGTATCCGCTATGTGATTGATTTAGGTTTTGCGCGCATATCACGCTACTCGTATCGCTCGCGCGTGCAGCGTTTGCCTATTGAGGCGATCTCACAAGCTGCTGCCAATCAGCGTAAAGGTCGCTGTGGCCGTGTCGCGCCAGGCGTTTGTATTCGCTTGTATTCTGAGGAGGATTTTAGCGGTCGTCCAGAATTTACCGAGCCTGAGATTCTACGTACTAACTTGGCATCTGTTATTTTGCAGATGGCAAATCTGCGTCTAGGTAGTGTTGATGATTTTGAATTTATTGAGCCGCCTGATAGTCGCTTAGTCACGGATGGGCATAAACTGCTCGATGAATTAGGCGCAATTGCTTCCAAAAATGAGCAGACTACCACTCAAAATAGCAAGCATAAGCGCAAACCAACTCTCGATCATTTGCGTTTGACACCAACTGGGCAAAAGATGGCGCGAATGCCAATTGATCCAAGGCTGGCACGTATGCTGGTTGCAGGTAGCGATTTTGATTGTATTCGTGAAATGCTTATTGTGGTGGCTGCCCTTGCGGTACAAGACCCGCGTGAACGTCCCGCCAATAAGCGCCAGCAAGCCGATCAAAAACATGCCGAATTTCGTCAAGATGATTCTGACTTTTTGTTTTATTTGAGTCTATGGAAGGCCCTGTTCGAAAAAGACGAAGACGGTAACAAGCTCTCTGGCAACCAGCGTAAGCAATTCACCAAAAAGAACTATTTAAGCTTCCCGCGCGTACGCGAATGGAGTCAAACCCATCGCCAACTGGTGCAAATGGTTACGGATCTTAAGCTTACTGACAAAGAAAATAGTGAAGCCGTTAATAGTGATCCTACCAGTATAAATGATGAAGAAATCAAAGCGGTGAAGTATGCCAACTTGCACCGTGCTCTACTTACTGGTCTGCTCTCAACCATCGCGCACAAGACAGAGAGCCGCGGTGAGTATCTCGCTGCCCGCCAGCAAAAAGCCAAAATCTTTCCAGCCAGTACGGTGTTTAAGCAAGTACCGCCATGGGTGATGGCCTTTGAAGTCGTTGAGACCTCGCAAGTCTTTATGCGCACGGTTGCCAAGATTGAGCCTGAGTGGATTATCTCCGCCGCGGGCAACCTGCTCAAATACCACTACTTTGAGCCGCATTGGTCAAAGAAGACAGGACGCGTCAAAGCTTACGCACAGATTAGTCTCTTTGGTTTGATTATTATCGGTAAACAGCTGACCAACTACGAACAAGTCAATTTAAGCGAGTCGCGGGAAATCTTTATTCGTGACGGTTTAGTGACCGGTAATTTGGGCCGCGCCGCGCCATTTTTGCAACATAATATGGACAAGATCGCTCATGTTGAGCGTATCGAAGACAAATTGCGTCGCCGCGATTTATTGGTCGATGAAGAGTCGCTGTACCAGTTCTATGATAAAAAGATTCCTGAGCACGTTGCTAGTCGCAAAGCCTTTGAAGATTGGCGCGCTGAGGTGGAGAAGAGCGATAACAAGTATCTATTCTTCACTGATGATGATGTGCTCAATAGCCAAGCACCAACGACAGGCGACTTCCCAGAAGTATGGCAATTGGGCGATTTAAAATTGCCACTACGCTACGTCTTTGATCCTGCCAGCGATGACGATGGGGTGACCATTCGTGTACCACTTGCTGCATTGCCGCAGCTGGATGCTATTGAGCTGTTATGGGGCGTGCCAGGTTGGCGTTATGAGCTGGTATTGCAACTACTCAAATCTCTACCCAAAGACATTCGCCGCCAAATCGTACCTATCCCAGATACCGCCGATAGTTTGTTCGATGAATTGCAGCCTGATAGCGGACAGGGTCTGCTCAAGCAGCTTTGCCAAGCCCTAAACCGCCGCGGCATTATGTCGGTCACCCCTGATAAATTTAATCCCTCTAGTATTGATCGATATCTGCAACCGCAAATCTGCGTCGTCGATGACAAAAACCGTATCATAGAAAAAGGTCGCGATCTTGAGACCTTACAGATTCGTCATGCCAGCGAGACCAGTCAAGCAGTGAACGAGCAACAAGGGGTGCATACCGAGTTCCCTGAGCACTATAACTTTAGCAAGAATCGCCATAGCGCAGGCGTGGTGATGAAACAATTCGCTGCCTTGGTCGCTGATAGTTCAGGCACCGCGGTGTCTATTCATCAATATACTGATGTCAACGCCGCTCTAAAAGCGCACCGTATCGGTGTACTAGCACTGATTAAGTCCAAGCTTGGCGCCAAACAAAAACAGCTGACGAGCCAAATCGACAAGATATTTAAACTGGCTTTTGCCCCGCTTGGCGATATGGACAAGCTCAAAACCATTGTGATTGATGCCACTTTGGATGCGACATTAGAGGAGCATTACGTCCTATTTGATCACAGTAACGACTTGCCTGAGAGTGCGGATAGCATTGCCGTCGGCTTGAGTGAGGAGCTGCCCTTTACTAGCGATGAGTATAGCCAAACACTAGAGGTAGTACAAAGCAACTTTTTGTTGACCGGTCAAAGCGTCATCAAAACCCTCAAAAACGTTTATACGCGCTGGCAACGCATCCGCCAAAGCCTACTGATGCTCGATCGCGAGATATTTGGCGAGTCAATCGACGATATCGAAGATCAGCTTGAGGACTTGCACCTATCGGACTTTATTTACCGTATGGACTATAGCCATTGGCAACAATACCCACGTTATCTAGAGGCATTAGAAGTGCGTATCGAGCGCCTTGAGCATAACTTGGAGGCCGATCTTGATGGCGTCTACGCCTTGGATGTGCACATGGAGCGCCTGAGCAATCGTGCTAGCGATGCAGCCATCAGTGACTACCGCTGGATGGTAGAGGAGTACCGCATTCAACTGTTTGCACAACCGATGAAAACCCGCATGGCAGTCTCACCGAAGCGGCTTAATAAAGCATGGGATGAGACTCGTTAAAAAATTATATACTGCCAGAAAATCATAGATTTTCTCTTGCGCTAGGATAAAGGTCTCCCAGACCTTTATCCTCTCCTAGCTCATAGCGTTGCAAGGTGCTTTTCACTAAGAGCAGTCCTTAAGGAGATTTTTTAGGACGCGTTAAAAAATCGCGCTGCCAGAAAATTATAGATTTTAAGAGAACGACGATGATCATCAATCATAAATTACTACTATTAGCAGTTATACCTGTCATATTTGTAAATACAGGCTGTGCCAAAACTTCGGCGAATACGGACCATGACGACAAGTCCACAATAGAAAAACAAGTAAAATTACAGGGTAAGTTTAAGAGAAGCTTTGAGATTCATGAGCTTAGCTCTAATGAGATAACCTACTACGTGTCAGACCCAAAACAGGTATTAACTCAACATCCCAAAGGCGTAAAGCAGATAGGGTACTATAGATATTTTGATACTTGCGTCATCGGAAGCGTTAGCTCTACGAGTACATATGGACCCCTAGGTAAATATCAAAGTCAGGTTACAGTCCATAGGTTATGTTAGTAATCCATAGGCCACGTTACGAAATACGGATACAAAAAACAACCCCATGATTAAAATCATGGGGTTGTTTTGCTTTAATTTACAAATTTATTTTGTCGAAATTCAACAGCAAAGCTGCGCTAAAGTATGCTTATTTGCGCTTATTTGCGCTTATTT
>NZ_JBQQFC010000195.1:0-4669 GCF_052258445.1 Psychrobacter sp. T6-1 | reverse complement strand
TTTTAGATTAAAACCTTTAGATAGACTCATTAAAATAATACGTATCTTTAACTTCTAGCAATGGGCTGATGTCTCATCGATATCAGCGCATTGCTTTTCTTTTTTTTCTGCTTTTCTCTCAAGCTTGACGCTTTTATATGCTCACTTTATAAACACAATAAAAGCATAGATGCGTTTTAGCGATAATAAGTTGTGCTGTACTATGACTACTCAAAATGTCCTAAAAAAACCAGTCGCTCCTATCCCAACGACCAGACGCGGCATTATCACCGCGCTAATTGCATTTTGTATTTGGGGTGCGTTTCCTTTATATTTTAAACAACTAGCCGCTTATGATGCGACCGAGATTATAGGGCATCGTATCATTTGGACGTTTTTGTGCTTACTTGTCGTACTGATTGTAACCAAACGCTGGCAGTGGATTGACACGCTCAAGCAGCACCCAAAATGGCTTGCTTTTACGTTTATATCAGGCCTGATTATTGCGACCAATTGGCTCACCTATGTATGGGCGGTCAATAATGACCGTATCCTCGAAGCCAGTTTGGGCTATTTTATCGGGCCGCTGGTCGGCGTTGCCCTGTCGATGATCCTATTCAAAGAGCGCCTGCGTCTATTGCAGTGGGTGGCGATTGGCTTTGCGCTACTCTCTGTGCTCATTCAAGTTGTTATGCTCGGTAGTTTGCCTTGGCTATCACTAATTTTGGCCTTTAGTTTTAGCACTTATGGCACCATTCAGCGCCAAACGCCATTTACGGCCATCGATGCGATGTTTATTGAGACCGCTATGCTAGTGCCGATTTGTCTGTGGTGGTTTTGGCAGGCTGATGTGGTCAGTAGTCAGCTCAGCTTTTGGTTTACGCCTGATATTTGGCTACTTATGCTGGCAGGCCCTGTGACCTTGATACCGCTGCTACTGTTTAATAAATCGACTAAATTGGTGGCCTATAGTATCTTGAGTTTTATGAATTATCTCACGCCAACCTTTATCTTTTTACTGGCTGTATTTTATTATAATGAGCCTTTTGATACCAATCGTCTAATCGTGTTCGGCCTGATTTGGTTTGGCTTGCTATTATTCAGCATAGATTTGTGGCGTCATCGTCCTAGTAAAATGCTAAAATCGGCAGGGCGCGCGCTTTAATTTATCTCGAAAATTACAAAGCCTTTTAAAATAAATAGTTAAGGATGCTCCATGTTTGATACCCAAGCGGATGTCGTATTCGTAAAAGCGCTAAAAGTTGATGCGGTGATTGGCGTATACGGTTGGGAGCGCGCCATCACTCAGCCGCTACTTATCGATATCGTGCTCGAAACCGATATCAGTAGAGCGGCATTATCAGATGATGTTAAAGACGCGCTAAATTATAAAGCGGTGTGCGATGATGTCAGCCAGTGGTGCAAAGAGATCAAAGCTGAGCTGCTTGAGCACTTGTCAGCGCAGTTGGCTGATAGACTACTTAGCCATTATCCGTGTCAAAAAGTCACCCTCAGCGCCGCAAAACCGACTGCGATTAAAGATGCGGCAGCGGTCGGCGTACAAATTACTCGTGTTGCTACATCTACTAATAAGTCAAATGATGACCACTAAAGACTTAGATCGTTTGGCAGCTTTAAATCTTGATAGCTTGCCAAGAGCTGCTCCCAAAACGCTTTTTGATAAACCGGTGGGCGCAGTCTTGATTGCGCTTGGGAGCAATTATCAAGCAAAGAGACATCTGATAGAGGTGAGAGAAAAACTAGCCTTGCTGGGTACAATGAGGTTATCAAAGCCGTTTCAAAACCCAGATTTTACTGCTACCGCTGCGCAGCCAAAGCCAGATTATGTCAATCAGTGCGTCTATCTGTGTCTAAATCAAGCTATGACGTTAGGTCATATACAACAAATTTTTAAGAGCTTTGAGAGTAGCTGCGGGCGCAATCGCCTAAAGGAGCCGCAGCAAGTTATCAAAAAAGTCACAATGGATATCGATATCTTGCTAGTACATCTTCAACTAAGCAGTAAAGAAGATTTAAATTCGCCATCGGGATGGACAGTGTCAAAGTGGACGGTCATGGCAGATCGCTATCCCTTCAAGGCTCATGAAATACTAGGCGTAAAAGAGTTGGCGTCAAAATAGATGTAGTAGCACGTTTATCTAAATCAACTCGCTCTATGCGTATGAATCGACATGAGTAGTCCAAAGCCGCCCATCAAAGTCACAATAGCAGTACCACCATAGCTGACAAAAGGCAGAGGTACGCCTACGACAGGCAATATACCGCCGACCATCCCAACATTGACAAAAACATAGACAAAAAACGACATGGCGATAGCGCCTGCTAGCAGCCGACTGTAAGTATCGGTATGAGTAAAGGCAATGTACAAAGCGCGGGTAAGCAGGCACGCATAAATAAACATCAATAAAATCACTCCTAAGAGTCCAAACTCCTCAGAAAAAGCAGCAATAATAAAGTCTGTATGACCTTCAGGCAAAAAATGCAAATGCGACTGCGTGCCATCTAAGTAGCCTTTACCCGTCAGACCGCCTGACCCAATAGCGGTTTTGGACTGAATGATATTCCAGCCTGCGCCTTGTACATCAGCTTCGGGGTTAAACAAGGTCAAAACCCGCGTGCGCTGATAGTCATGCATCAAAAAATTCCACGCAAAAGCGACAAAGGGAATCGCTAAAGCAACCGCTATAGATATAATGCGCCACGATAGACCTGCCAAAAACAGCACAAAAATACCACTTGCTGCAACCAGCAGTGAGGTACCAAGATCCGGCTGACCTGCGATGAGTAGAACGGGGACAATAATAAGCGCAAGAGTTATGGCAATACTTGAGAGCGAGGGCGGCAACTCGCGCTTGGATAAAAACCACGCACACATCATCGGCATACCCAGCTTCAAAAATTCAGACGGCTGCACGCTACCAAATCCTGGCAGGCGAATCCAGCGCTGCGCGCCCATACGTACCTCACCGATGATCTCAACGAGCAC
This sequence comes from Psychrobacter sp. T6-1, assembly GCF_052258445.1. Taxonomy (NCBI): domain Bacteria; kingdom Pseudomonadati; phylum Pseudomonadota; class Gammaproteobacteria; order Moraxellales; family Moraxellaceae; genus Psychrobacter; species Psychrobacter sp. T6-1. The sequence continues at coordinate 1,683 of NZ_JBQQFC010000195.1, read as the reverse complement.
GAGTAGCGCAAGACCAAGTACATAAAACACAGGCGTGAGCGTACGATAAACGCTTGGCGGTATTTGCGCCATAGTGAACATCACCACAAAGGCCACCCCATAACTGATCGCTTGCCGCAGTACCATACTGGTGTTTTGAGTTGAGGCGCTATAGAGAATCGTTAAGCCAATACAGCAAATCATCAGTAACAGCAGGGTCAACCAAGGATCAACATGAATGCGCTGCCAAAGCGTCAGCTCAGAGCGCTGACCTAAATGGTGGCTTTGACGCGAAAATCGGTACTGCGGACTCATAGACATAGGCATTGTAGGCTAAAATTATGAATAATAAAAGGGATGGAGATAAACCAAGTTACTTATTTTAAGTTGTTAAATTTTCAGTTTCTAAATTTTGAATAAAACACCGCTTATAAAAGCGTCTTAGGTAAAGTCACTTGATTCTAAAAGTGTTAAGGATAAATGTTAATAGTCAATCAGTTACCCGTAAATGGTGGCGATAGTTTAGCCTGCTTAGCAAAAATTTGATAGTATCTATACACCTGATACTGTCGATAGAGGTAGGATTAACTTTTTATTTAAGTAACGATTACCGCTAACCTATTAAGATAACACTCGCGACTGTTTTTGTAGTCTTTTGTGATGATAAATATGAAAAAAAACAACGATGTATGCGTAAGGTCAAACCGAAAAAAAGCCAGTACTTTGCGCGCTTACGAGTCCTGTATCACTTTGCAGCGTAGGGCGATCAAACCTATTATTGGCTCGCTAATATGCTTAAGTGCTATCAGTGCACAAGCGGCTATCTTGACCGATGATAGCGAGCGCCGTATTCAAGTACGCTATGGCAGTAGCAATGATTATATAAAACAAGATCCAAATACTAGGGTGTATGCCACTCCTAATAATCGCCTAGCTGATAGTATGCAGAATCTGATTGCAGAAAAAGAGCGAAGTTATCCGTTTGATGCCAAATTATCAATAGATGAGAATAAACGCATCAGTATTAGAAATGCTACGTCTTATCAGAACCAAAACCAGTATCGAACCATTTATAGCAATGATGGGTACAACAACAGATATAATGCTTTTGACAATAACTTTAGCTTAGTGGACTTTGACAGTTGGCTCAAAAGTAACAGCTACCGCGCAGGTCAAGTTGCCAATTATCAGCGTTATCTCAGCGCGCAGGTTGGCGGACAAAATGTACCGCCGCTCTCTGAATTACTGACTACTGCTAGGAGCTGGGATAAATGCGGTTATGAGCCTTATCAGTTGCCGCCAGAGGAGCTGTGGTCAAATGTCATTCCGACGCTGCGGTTATATAGTGAGCTCAAAAGACAAGGGATATTACCTGCAAGTACACAAATACGTTCTGCCTATCGTAGTCCTGGACTCAACGACTGCGCAGGAGGCGCTGATGCTAGCAAACATATGACGGCAGGCGCGATAGACATTTGGGTGCCAGAGTACGATGATAACCCTTGGCTTATCAGTAAATTACAAGACAGTTTGTGCGAGTTTTGGCAATATCAAGGCCAGTCCTATCAGTTTGGTCTAGGAATTTACTCGACGGGCGCGATCCATTTAGATACAGCAAGTTATCGTAAATGGGGCTTTAATAATACCAGCAGTAGTTCAGCTTGCCGTTTTTAGCTGGCCTAACACAATTTATTGTACACCTTT
>NZ_JBQQFC010000194.1:0-4705 GCF_052258445.1 Psychrobacter sp. T6-1 | reverse complement strand
TCGGTGGCGACAGGCAATCGCTATATCTTGCTGCATAAGCCTGAAGGCTTTGAATGTACGCTAAAGGCCAAGGAATATCCTATCGTCACAGAACTCATCGCCGTACCAGAGCTGGGTAGTTTGCGTATTGCAGGGCGCTTGGACGTCGATACCACAGGCGCGCTACTCATTAGTGATGATGGCGGCTGGCTGCACCGCGTGACGAGTCCCAAGCACGAGCATGCCAAGGTGTATGAGCTGACCCTAGCTGATCCTATGGATGAGGACGCACAAGCTAAAGCTATTCAAAAGGTGAGTGAAGGTATATTGTTAGAAGGCGATTATGAGCCGACTAAACCTGCCACCCTTGAGTTTATCGATGAGACGCATGCACGTCTGACCTTGGAGCAAGGTAAATACCATCAGGTCAAACGTATGATGGGCTACTTTGGCAATCGCGTCACCGAGCTTCACCGCGCAAGTATCGGTCATATCACTTTAGACGGGTTAGAGCGCGGCGATAGTCGTTTCTTGACTGCCGATGAAGTGGCTAAGTTTTAGAAGTCATTTAACTAATCTTACGTAGGGTGTGGTTAGTTTTATGGAATTGTTATAAAGAATTTCAATAAAACGTAACCCACCTTCTAGTCGTTTTAAAATTTTTATTTAAAGAACTTTCCTTGCAAGTCTAACAAAGCAGCACTTTGTTTCAAAGACTTTCAGGTTACGCTTCTCTAACCATACCCTACAACCATACAAGATTTTTACCTCATTTTATCTATTTGTATTGCGCCTCCCTTAAGCTCAGGTAGCGATTTGCAAAAGTAACTGGCAAACCCTTCCCGAATTTAACTTATGTGCTAAAGTCCTGATATCTTTTAATCTACTTTTTTGTATAGTAATTGCTAATGTTATCGCGTCTCTGACTACAACCGACTCTAGCAACTACTCCATTGTGTTAGGACAATCGCTATGCTGCTACCCACAATCAAAACCACGCCTTTATTTAAAGCAATTAGTCTCGTTAGCGCTCTCTTATTAGCGACAAGTGCTTGCGCTGAACCTGCCACATCGATGATGAGTAGCGTCTCTCAGTCAAGCAATACTCAAGCCAGCTCAGTGAGCCAAACGGTGGATGCCTATATCCGTCAAACGTTAAGCGAGGCGGGTATCAAGGTTGAGATTACATCGATCGCTCCTTCTAATTTGCCAAATATGTATCAAGTTGATCTGGTTGGACAACCGCCACTCCATATCACCGCAGACGCCAAATACGTCATCCAAGGCGACTTGCAAAAAAACCCAAGCCCGCGCGTCGTGACCCAGACGCCTACGCGTAGCAGTGCTGCGCAAGTCGGTATGCCAATCAGCAGTGCGGTCAAGTCAGCGCTCCTTGCCAATATGAGTGCGCTTGCCAATATGAGCGCCAAAACGCCGTTCTATTACACAGCAGTGCCTGGCGTCATTTGGGGTGCAACGTTAGAAGGCGTACCGTTTTTGGTCTCTGATGATGCGCAATACGTGACAGATGGGGAGATATCGGTGATAGAGAATGGTCAATTCACGGGTCTTGATGAAAACTTTGAAACCCGCAAAAACTTATCGGTATTTAACGAATTAGATGAGTCGCAGCTGATTACTTATCCGGCAACGACTACTGATCGCGCCGTTATTTATGTTGCAACGGATGTCAATTGTCCCTATTGCCGTAGGCTACACAAGCAGATGGATAGTCTAAATCAAAAGGGCGTTACCGTGAAAACGATTGGCTATCCTATCTATGAGCAGTCACCTGAGCAGATGCGCGGTATTTGGTGTCAGTCTGGTGAGGCAAGTCGCCGCCAAGCGTTAGATAGCGCTATGCTAAACGGTCAGATGACCCCAGCACCTGCTGGTTGTAGCACCGATTATGTGACGCCTAACCGTGAGAAGGCAGCGGGATTGGCAGTGATAGCCACCCCTGCAATTTATCGCGAAGATGGCGTCTTATATCAAGCGAGTTTTGAGAGTCCTGAGTTTTTGGCGTTTTTGGGGGTAGAGTAGAATTTTGATACTGACTCTGGAACATCGCTATTTGACAGCTAAATGCTGCGCAAGCTGCGTGATATGAGCAGTCCCAATGCCGCAGCAACCACCGATGATAGTAGCGCCAGAAGCTTGCCAGAGCTTGGCCCACGTCAAGTAGTTCTCAGGGGTCGTATCCTTGCGTATTTGCCGCAATTGTGCGTTGGCTTGTTTATGCACCTGCTTTGAGGCAAACGCGTTGGCATAGACGCCTAGCTGCATGTTGCAGGCTTTGTCTGTAATTGTTGTATCTACAGTTGCTTTATTTAGAGCTGCTTTGGCTGTTTGTAATGCCAAATTCATAACCTCAGGCTGGCTACAGTTAAAGAGTATAGCGTCGACACTGAGCGCGAGCATAGCCTCTACAGCCTGAGTCACAGATTCGCCAGAGCGCAGCTTCGCGGTATTTATATGCTTATCGGATTCATTGTCGTCAGTAGCCATATCTAATGCGCTATCATCGAGCGTAAATGCGACCCAAATGGGTTTGGCTGAGTGCTTACTTTGAGTTGCTGTAAAATCTGTAATTAGGTGCTGCCAAGTGATCGCTTCAAGGATGCTGCTTTGTGTTTCTACCAGCCAGATATCGACATAGTCTATTTGCTCAGCTAATAACGGACGCGCGATCATAGGTGCGCGCTTAGGATCGAACAAGTCAGGTCGATAAGAGCCAAAGAGTGGCGGTAAGCTGCCCGCAATTTGTACAGGTTGTAGGGGGTCCAGTTGTAGTGTGTCCAGACTTTTGCTGGCCTGTACTGCTTCAAATGCAAGCTGCGCGGCAACTCTTATGAGCTGCGCTCCTTCACTAAAAAACCGCTCTTCTAAGTGAAAAGGCGTGACCGCATAGCTGTTAGTAGTGATGACGCTAGCGCCCGATTTAATGTAGTCTAAGTGAACATCACGCACACTATCAGGATCAGCGCTCAAAGCTAGTGCCGACCATTCAGGCTGGCGAAAGGGCGCGCCGCGGCGCTCAAGCTCACGTCCCATTCCGCCATCTAATATAGTCATCGATTCTTGAATATCAGAATCAGAGCCTGTTTTTTTAAGTATAGTTTGAGTATGCATTATAAACTCACTTATAGGCTAAAAGACACATCAATAGCGTCTTATAATTTTATTAAGGAAGCACAATATCAACGATTTTCCACTCAATAAGGCCGTTACGCGCCATCTCTATCGTCATAGGATAGCCTTTGACTTGACCACTAATCGTAAAGCAGTTGATACCGCAGTAATTTAATGCAGGTTTATCACCAGCTTGCGCGTCTTGCTGAGCAAGCTCGTTTGCTTGCTTTTCCATGACCAGCTGCGTCTGATTGGCAATCACTGCACTCATATCACCGCGCTGAATAATAAGGTCTTGAATCAGACCGCGCAAATCAACCTGATTACTAGCGATGGCCCAAGCCGCCGCCAGCTGTTTGGTCGCGGTATTAGCTTGGCCCTGAGTGTCAATGAGCCTCTCAACGTTTTGCGGGGTGACCGCGATATCTACGGCTTGAGCGATAAAGTTATCCGCTGCTTGGCTGAGTGCATTGCCGCCCAATTCTGCGACCAGTGGGTACTCACTCATCGTCACTGCAAAATCATCGGTCAGCTGCGTCTGAATACTCGGTCGCAGCTGCTCATAATCGATGGCAGCTGCGATAGTCGCACCATCTTTGGTGTCATAAGCGTTTTTGAGCTGATAGGCGCTATAGTAGGGCGAGCCTGCATACACAGCGATAGCAATGACGATAAGTAGCAATAAAAGGGTAGTCAGCTTTTTCATAAGGGTGTGACCTGCTTGAGCATCTAAAAATAAATAGGGCGATAAATATTAGCATGCCACAAGAGGATATGGCATCAATAAAAAATCTATCGACTGCCAGCTTGATAAATAAGCCTATCATCTCCATAAACAGCGCAAACTTTTAATAACTGATTTGGTTACGCAGTATCCGCTATAGGTGTTTATCGACTCCTTTTTTACCTTGTAGAATGTAGGTTTCATGTGAAACTTATATATTTTATAACGATGAATATCGTCAAGATATTAAAAGGTGAGAGTCGTAGATAACCTGTAAGCCCATACTGTCATGACGATAGGAGAGCCCATGAGTAAGCGCGATTTTTATGAGATATTAGGCGTTAGCAAAACAGCAGACAATAAAGAAGTAAAACGAGCCTACCGTAAATTGGCGATGAAATATCATCCCGACCGCAACTCTGATGACCCTGATGCTGAAGAAAAATTCAAAGAAGCTTCGATGGCTTATGAAGTATTGAGCGATGCCGACAAGCGCTCCGCTTATGATCGTATGGGGCACGCGGCGTTCGAGAACGGCATGGGCGGTGGCGGCTTTGGCGGCGCAGGCGGTGGTAACTTCCAAGACATCTTTGGCGATATCTTTGGTAATTTTGGCGATATCTTTGGTCAGTCGCGCGGCGGCGGTGGTCGCGCCCGTCGTGGCTCTGATCTTCGCTACGTTATCGAGCTCACTTTAGAAGAAGCGGTACGGGGCTGCAAAAAAGAGATTAGCTTTACCGCGCCTGCGCCTTGTAATACCTGTGATGGTAAAGGCGCAAAAGATGCCTCAGATATCGTCACTTGTCAGACCTGTCACGGTCAAGGTCAGATTCGCATGCAGCAAGGCTTCTTTGCTGTACAGCAAACTTG
>NZ_JBQQFC010000193.1:0-4706 GCF_052258445.1 Psychrobacter sp. T6-1 | reverse complement strand
TACTTTTATTGTTCTTACTTTTATTGTTCTTTAAACATGAACTTAGTGTTGTTTTTATTAGTGTTTATCTAATTATAGTCAACAATTATACTGATCGAAGTAGTAAACGTACTTGGCATTTGCGATATAAATTCACCAACATATAAATAGGGGAGTGAAGTGGCTCATATAGAAAAAACAAAAAATGAGAGCGACAACGCGCCTTCATCTAACCTGACTTTTTGGCAGCGCTATCAGATACCAGTCATGTTAACTACGGTGGGCGGCGCTATTGATACCATAGGTTTTATCGGGTTACTTGGCTTCTTTACCAACCACGTCACTGGTAACTTGGTGATGGCGGGTGGCGGACTGGTTAAAGGTGGCGATGGGCTGTGGGTCAAGCTTGGCGCATTGCCTGTGTTCTTGCTGACGGTCATTATCACCAAACGTATGATCAATATTACGAGTGCTAACAAACCTATTCTCAGTAATTTATTATTTGCTGAAGTTGTGTTTTTGCTGGCGTTTTTGGCATCGGCTATCTATTTTGGCCCTTTTGAGCAGGCGGGCACGTTAGAAGTGGCATTTACAGGATTTTTGGGTTTGACCGCTTTTGCTATTCGTAACACCGCAGGCAAAACGATTATGGGCAAAATGAAGCCAACGCTACTGATGACGGGTAATACCACGCAGCTCGGTATTGATCTATCAGACTATGTGTTTGATCGCAAAAATTGCAACATGAGTAGCCTAAAGCATAGCTTTACGCTAGTTGCCAGCTTTACTATTGGCGCTTTTGTGGGTGCGGTATTGTTCATCTACATCGGTTTATGGGCAATTGCTCCGTTTATCTTGCCCGTGCTTTACGCGGCGATAAAAATGCGTGATAAGCAAGCGCTAAAAAATGCTACGGGCGCTTAGTGCTTTATTGAGCTTACTTGCAACAATCAACAAACTATAAATTTGATTTACCAGATATTAACAAACATTGTACTAGTCTACTAATGTAAGTTAAAAAGGTACGCTAGTATACTGTGAAGGACTATTACCTAGTGTGTAATGTACATTAAATCCTTCTTAAGGGTTTGGTGCACATCATTATAAATAGTTCTTCTATAACAATAACACTAGAGCACTTCAACTATAAACAAAATCAAAGGAAGATAATTATGTCTAATTTTAATATTGATCAAGTAAAAGCTGATCCTAGCGATAAGCTCATCACCCCTGACAATACAGTATTTATGTTCATTGACCAGCAGCCATAAATGTATTTTGGGCTAGGTAGTCATGACACAAAAGATGTGCTCAATGCGATCGTCGCTTTATCTAAAACGAGAAAAATCTGGGATATCCCAACGGTCTTGACGACGTTGACTACCGATACCTTTACCGGTGAGATTCCTTAGCAGCAAAAAAGAGAGTTTGAAAACGATACGCCAATCGATCGTACTTTACTTAACGCTTGGGAAGATCAACGCGTTGTCGATGCAGTCAAAAAGACGGGTCGCAAAAAGATTATTATGTCAGGCCTATGGACTGAAATCTGTGTGCTATTGCCAGCAATATCAGCAGCCGATCAAGGCTATGATGTCTACGTTGTAACTGACGCATGTGGCGGAATCGATAAAGAAGCCCACGATATGGCCGTCATTCGTATGACAGAAGCGGGCGTCATTCCGATGACTTGGGTTCAGGTCTTGTGTGAGTTGCAGCGTGACTGGGCACGTGAAGAGACTTATCAGCCGGTCATGGATGTCGTGATGGAGCACGCAGGTGCTTACGGTGTTGGGGTACAGTATTACAACAACCCACCAAAAGAGATCGTCAAGAATGTCTAAAGTGTAAACCTGAAGCTTTAAGCTGAAAAGTTTCATAAATAAAGAACGCCGTGCTCATAGCATGGCGTTTTTTTATTTTAGAGTTATTTTTATTCTAAGATTATGAGGTTTAGGGCGCTGCGTTATGAAATACAGAGTTGTCTTGGTACTCAGGGTGCTTGTCGATATAGGATTTGACATAAGGACAGGTGGGTTTAACTCGCAGGCCTTTTGCTGCGGCATCATCCAAGATATATTTGACTAGATAACCTGCGATACCTTGACCGCCTAATTCTTTTGGCACCTCGGTATGCTTGTACTCAATGCCTTTTTCACCTGTACTTGTGGTAAAGAACTCGTAGTCCTCCAGTGCAATTTGATCATCGATATGAATCTCAAAACGTTGTTTGTCTTTATTATCGATAACGTCATAGTTTAATGGTTGTTCGTCAGACATAGGGTGACTCCTTTTATTAATAAATGATAAGACCTAGATGGTGCTCTAGATTGTAGCTTTAATATGCTAGCAGCTTACAGGGGATGGTTTGTTAGCATTATATTACTGAATATAGGGTTCTGATAAACGGTTATTGTTCTGATAAACAGAATGGTGAGTTGCAATTGCTCTGGTTTATCTTTTATTTGCTAACAATTATTATAATTACATCGTTTAGAGTTGGTTTGAGGCGTCATTGATTAGAGCCTTATTACATTGAGCCAGCTCTGACGTTTAGATTTTGTAGTAGTAACGACTTTTGAATACTCATCTCACTATTAGGAATACGACTATGTCTAACAAGCTTTTAGAACTACTAACGCCGCAAAACAGCCAAATTATCTTTATTAATCAGCAGCCACAGATGGCTTTTTGTGTACAGTCTATCGATCGTCAAACTCTAAAAAACAATGTGGTTGGTCTAGCAAAAGCGGCTAAAACTTTTGGTATCCCAACGACTATCACTGCGGTTGAAACCGCGGCGTTCTCTGGCAATACCTTTCCAGAGCTACTAAGCGTATTCCCAGACAACGATACGCTAGAGCGCACTTCAATGAACTCTTGGGATGATCAAAACGTCCGTGATGCGCTCGCTGAGCATGCCAAAAATGGCCGCAAAAAGATCGTCGTATCTGGCCTTTGGACTAAGGTTTGTAACTTATCTTTTGCGCTATCTGCTATGCATGACACCGATTATGAGATCTATATGGTCGCTGATGCCTCTGGTGGCACGACTCTTGAGGCGCATCAGTACGCTATGGATCGTATGGTGCAAGCAGGCGTGATCCCAGTCACGTGGCAACAAGTGCTCCTAGAGTGGCAATGTGATTGGGCTAATAAAGACACTTATGATGCGGTTATGGATATCGTCAGAGAGCACTCTGGCGCTTATGGTATGGGTGTTGATTATGCCTATACGATGGTACATAAAGCCCCTGCACGCGCGATGGCAAGAGGCAGCATTGGACCTAATCCTGCCCTTAAAACGGGCTAATATATTATTGAGTATCGTGCGGTTAAATACAATATTTAGCCGCAGCTACTGTCTTATAGCATCAATTGAGTTTGCAAATCTTTAGAGCTTGGTTGATGCTTTTTTTATGGCGATAAAAATATGAAACTGTATCTTATCTCACTCGCGGTCGGCATTCTGGCAGGTCTGTTATATGGCGTATTGAACGTGCGCTCGCCTGCGCCTCCTGTGGTCGCACTTATTGGACTACTTGGTATGCTCATCGGTGAGCAAATGGTGCCTTATGGTAAGCAGTTTATCGCCAGTTACTCATCAAAAGATGAGGCGGCACAAGTACTTGAACCCTCTACATCAGCGCCCAGCACCTCAAGTGTCAATAATGGCGCAGTGTTAGACCCAAAAACCACTTCTCAGCCGCGCTTAGACGCTTAATTCACTTAAATGCACGCCCGATAAGTGCATTCCATACATTAAGGATAATATTATGGCAACTCCCGATATCATCTACTACAACGGCAAGATGACGACTCTTGACCACAGCAAACCTAGTGCAAGCGCTGTCGCCATCAAAGACGATAGATTCGTCGCGGTCGGCAATGACAAAGACGTACGAGAGCTGGCGGGCGAGAATACCAAGATTATTAATCTAAACGGTCGTAGCGTCATCCCAGGTCTTTTTGATAACCACACTCATGTCATCCGCGGCGGGCTCAATTACAATATGGAGCTGCGTTGGGATGGGGTAAGATCGCTTGCCGATGCGATGTCTATGCTCAAAGCGCAAGTGGATAAGACACCATCTCCGCAGTGGGTACGGGTCGTTGGCGGCTTTACCGATCAGCAGTTCGCTGAGAAGCGCTTGCCGACGATTGATGAGATCAATGCTATCTCCCCAGATACGCCAGTATTTATCCTGCATCTATATGATCGCGCGCTATTGAACGCGGCAGCTCTGCGTACGGTAGGCTATACCAAAGACACGCCTGAACCACCGGGTGGCGAGATTACTCGTGATGCTAATGGCAATCCGACAGGTCTGCTCATTGCTCAGCCCAATGCGACTATCTTGTATGCCACCCTTGCCAAAGGGCCAAAACTGCCTTTTGACTATCAAGTGAACTCAACCCGTCACTTTATGCGCGAGCTTAACCGTTTAGGGGTCACGGGCATTATCGATGCAGGCGGCGGCTCACAGAACTTCCCTGATGATTATGAAGTCGTGCAAAAGCTTAACGATGAGAATTTGCTGACTGTGCGCATAGCGTATAACTTATTTACCCAAAAGCCAAAAGAGGAAAAAGAGGACTTTTTACGCTGGACGCAAACGACTGACTATAAGCAAGGCGATGACTACTTCCGTCATAATGGTGCAGGTGAGATGCTGGTATTCTCAGCCGCTGACTTTGAGGATTTCAGACAGCCGCGCCCTGAGATG
>NZ_JBQQFC010000192.1:0-4718 GCF_052258445.1 Psychrobacter sp. T6-1 | reverse complement strand
TAGTAGATTGTCTAAAAAGCTATTTAACCGACCAGTAATACTCCTTATAGATATGCTCTTGAAAACGCAATACTGCGCACTCATCTAGCCGCTAACGCTATATAATGATGAGCTATTTTGACACAAGCAAATATGTCATTTTTTACCTTATAAGTCTTGTTCGCAAAAATAGCCGCCATAATCTACTATTTATTACTCAAGTACAAAAGATACCGCCTTATGACTATGACGACCGCTGCATTACACAGTACCGAATTTGCCGTTGGCCAACGCTACCTATCTGATACCGAGTCTGAGCTTGGGTTAGGAGTGGTCATCGACCTCGATGATCGCTGCGTGCATATCTTGTTTCCACAAAGCGAGGAGACGCGCGTCTATGCCAAAAACTCTGCACCGCTATCGCGCGTGGTGTTTAAAGTCGGCGATAGTATCTGCGATCAAGACGGCAAAACCTATACGGTAAATCGTGTGGATGAAGTGATGGGCGTGCTCAAATATGGTGTTGAGGATAATAGCGAGGGCGCAATCAAGCCTATTATGGAAACCCGTCTTGCCGCCAATATCACTCTTGCTAAGCCCCTTGAGCGTCTGCTCGCAGGGCGCATTGAGCGCGGAGATTGGTACGAGCTGCGCCAAGATATTTTGCGTATGCAAGCGGCGCTGGCAGGTCACCCGCTCAAAGGCTTGATGGGGGCGCGCGTCGACATTATTGAGCATCAGCTCTACATCGCGCACGAAGTCGGCAAACGTATCGCGCCGCGTGTCCTGCTCGCTGATGAGGTGGGACTGGGTAAAACCATTGAAGCGGGACTCATCATCCATCAGCAGCTGCTCACAGGAAAAGCTGAGCGCGTGCTCATCCTTGTGCCTGATAGTTTGCAGTATCAGTGGATGATTGAGCTGCGCCGCCGCTTTAACTTGAACTTTGCGCTGTTTGATTTGGTGCGTACGGCGGCGATTAAAGAGCATGACCCTGAGCAAAACGTCTTTGCCACCGAGCAATGTATTATCGCGGGTATGGATCTGCTACTAGATCACCCTGACTTGTATGATCAAGCGATGGAAGCTGGGTTTGACCTATTGGTCGTTGATGAGGCGCATCACTTGCACTGGGACGAGACGCAGGGTGGCAATGAAAAATACGACCTAATCGCAGATTTCGCCGAAGAGACGCCTGGGGTGATGTTACTCACCGCCACGCCTGAGCAATTGGGCGCGCAGAGTCACTTTGCCCGTTTGCGTCTGCTTGATCCTGATCGTTTCGATGATTTAGATGAGTTTATCGCAAGTCAAAGCGCTTTTGCTCAAACAGCTGCCGTTGCTGGCGTGCTCATAGAAGATAAGCCGCTAAGTGATAATCAAATTACTGCGCTGAGTCAGTTATTAGATATCAGTCTCGATGAGCTTGCGCCTATTAACGACGATGATAAGCTGCGCACGCACGCACTAAATGAGCTATTAGATCGTCACGGTACAGGGCGTATTTTGTTTCGCAATACTCGTGAAAGCGTTAAAGGCTTTCATGGTCGTAGCAGCCAAGCACATCCGCTGCCACTGCCTGAGGCTTGGGTGGATAGCTACCAGACGACTGGTAAGTTACGTGAGCAGCTGTGGGGCGAGGAAAATCAGCCCGATGGCGGCTGGCTTGAGGATGATCCGCGTGTGCCGTGGCTTATTGATATTTTAAAAGGTGCGCTCAAACAACAAAAAGTGCTCCTTATCGCCCGTAGCGGTGCTACCGTCGAGAGCTTAGAGGCCGTATTGCGCCTGCATGCCGGTATCAAGACGGCTATCTTTACTGAGCAGATGACGCTACTTGAGCGCGATCAAGCCGCTGCCTTCTTCGCTGATAGCGAGGGCGCGCAGATACTCCTGTGCTCTGAGATTGGCTCCGAGGGACGTAACTTTCAGTTTGCAAGTGATTTGATCTTATGGGACTTACCCGCCAATCCAGATACGCTCGAGCAGCGCATTGGTCGCTTGGATCGTATTGGACAAACACAGCAAATCATGCTGCATATCCCTTATGTAGAGGGCACCGCGCAAGAGCGTTTGTATCAGTGGTATAACGACGCGCTCAATATGTTTAGCCAGATATCACCGACAGCACAAAGCGTACAAGAGCAATATATAGCTCAGCTTAAACCGCTGTTAGAAGGGGCGGATACTGCGGACAACCGCGCCAGACTGCAAACGCTTATTACCGATGCTAAGCAGCTGCGCCTGGGACTTGAGGCGCAATTACAGGCGGGTCGTGATCGCTTGCTTGAGTACAACTCGTGCCGTCCTCGCGTTGCTGGGCGTATCGCAAGCGCCATGCATGAGTTTGATGGACATAATCTATTGCCGCAATTTATCGAGCGCTTCTTTGCCTCAGCTAATATCGATCATAATATTCAGCGCGATGGCTCGTGGGTGATTGCGCCTATCGATAGCACTGAGATCAGTGACTATATCGATGGTCTACCGCTTGGTGATGAAGACGGTATGAGCTTGACCTTTGAGCGTGAGCAGGCGCTTGTGCGTGAAGATATCGAATTTATCACTCATGAGCATCCACTCATGCAAGCCATCTATGAGCTGGCGAGCACCAGCACCTTTGGTAATACCACGGTTGCGATGCTAAAAAGCAATGCTATGCCGCAAGGTATGGTAATGCTGGAGGTTAACTTTCGCGTAGAGGCGATTGCGCCCAAACTATTGAACTTGCCGGCGACATTGACCACGCAAAACATTCGCGTATTTATCAGTGAACAAGGCAGTGATCTATCCGTGCGTATCAGTAGTGATATGATCATGCCGCATATTGAGCGTTTGGACAAAAACCGCGCCCGCCAAGTCATCAAGGTACGCGGCGATATCATTGAGCAGCGCTATTATGAAGCTGAAGAGATTGCACGTAATCAGCTCGGGGAGATCGGCGCGCAGGCAAGTGCACGTTTTAGCCAGCAGTGGACGCGTGAGATCAAACGCCTAAAACACCTACAAACCATCAATCCAAATGTGCGACCAAGCGAAATCGAGCGCCTAGAGCAACTCCAAGCGCAAGGTGAGCAAGCACTGGCAAACTTGTCTTTGGTGCCTGATTCTATTCGCGTACTAGTCGCAGTCAAACCTTAAGTAGAAGATAGAGAATATTAAAAACGATACTATTGTTACCAAAATAAGAACACGGCCTAGTCAGGTTTATACTAATGACTAGTCTTTTAGTCGGTGGTCAAATCCATTAGTATTGGTTACTATACTTGGTTTTGGCGGACTAGCAGTAGGTAGTGCTGGCGTCGCAGTATTCTCGAAGGCCGATAGTGGTCAGCAGAAAAAAAGGAAATGTATCGTCATGCCTGATCATGCAAAACTTATAGATGAGTTGCTAGAGACTGTCGCCTTAACTGAGGTCAGTCCTGATGTATTTGAAGGTAAAAGCCACGATTATGTTGGCTCTCGTATCTTTGGCGGGCAAGTGCTCGCGCAGGCGATTATGGCGGCCGCGCATACCTTAGGCGAAGACAAGCCTTGTCACTCATTGCATGGGTATTTTTTGCGTGGCGGTGATATCAATCAGTCGGTCATCTATCAAGTGCGCCGTCTGCGTGATGGTCGCAGTCTATCTGCGCGTGAAGTCACCGCTATTCAGTACAAAGAGGTCAAAGGCCGTGCGCCTGTTGAGCAAGTTATCTTTTCGATGATTGCCTCGTTCTCACCGATGGAGGGAGGGCTTGAGTATCAAGAGGATATGCCTGTGTATCCGCCGCCTGAGGATTTGCTCTCGGAGCAAGATCTCAAAGAAGAATACGTCGGCAAAGTGCCAGAGGCGCTCAAAGCGCGTTTTATGCGTCGTCGTCATGTCGAGATCAAACAAGTCAAACCGCGTGATCCTATCAACCCTGAACCGTCCAAACCCAAACAAGCAAACTGGCTACGTATCCGCGAGCTTGGTAATCAGCCTATTGCGATTCAGCAGGCACTACTCGCATTCTCATCAGATTTTTATCTGGTAGGTACCGGGCTCATGTCGCATGGCGTCAGCTTTATGACTAAAGGCTTGCAAGCGGCTAGTATTGATCACTCCATGCATTTTCACCGTCCGTTTGATCTCAATAATTGGCTGCTTTATGACATGTGGAGTGATACCACCTCTAATGCTAAAGGTCTCAATCACGGTCAGTTCTGGCAAGATGGCAGTCTCGTTGCCACCGTTCAGCAAGAAGGACTCATGCGTTTGCGAGTACCAAAGTCCTAAAGGCTTTATGTATAGTAAATACTAAATAAAACAGATAAATTTAATTTTAACGCGCAACTGATATCAATTTTCCTTGCGTGCTGTGTCTACGCTGCTCGATGCTGCGCAATATTAATATCAGTTACGCTGTATTGTTTTTACAATGGACTGACTATACTCAAATAATTTTAGAATGTGGGCTGGATTTTTTAGACTAGCTTAGTCCTCCATAATCTTAATCATAGCGCGTGGTAGTCCGAGATTATCTTGCGCTTTTTGTTTATCTAGCCACTTAAAGTCTATATTTGCTGCACTAAGTTTATCGTTTAAATCGATGATTTGCGTCAGGTTGATGTCAAGTTTTTGCGGCTGTAAATACCAGTGAAAATGGGTCAAAGAGTGTTTAATTGGCGCGTCATCTAATAAGGTATTACTCACTGATTGCGCTGCTAAGTCATTCTCTGCTAGCCATTCATTAACAATTTGCTCGGCGGTAGTA
>NZ_JBQQFC010000191.1:0-4719 GCF_052258445.1 Psychrobacter sp. T6-1 | reverse complement strand
CGGGGTAAAACCGCCGATACCTAGCATAATCAAATCACCGCGCGCGCGTGAGCTGAGCGTAATGGTCGGCAAGCTGCTGGCAAGTTTAAGCGCATCAGCGTGCGCTTGTCCTTTTAATAGCAAAGGCTTTAGAGTGTCACTGCCATGTGGCGGGACTAGCTTGGATTGTGATTGATTATCTGATGTTGACTGCGCAGGAATAGACGTCATAGTGTTTTATAACCTTAGGTTGTGAGCAATAAATGGATGACGCCTAGGCTAACCAATTTTGATTATGAAAATTTATGCTGACTTTGGATATGGATATGACTTAAAGGAATTACTGTTTTAATGCATAAGCTTATATGATGTGACCCTGTATTGCTTTACGCCTGTTTGTACTGGGCACCGAGCACTGAGCATTGGTTACGAGCACCGCAAAAGTGCTGCCCAAGGTATAGGCGCTATTCTACGGCGCAAGAATAAAATAAAATGAGATGACATCATGTATCAATATAATTACGCTGATCAAACGCTAGTGGAAGAACGGGTCGCCCAGTTTCGCGATCAGACCGAGCGCTTTTTAGCAGGCGAGCTACCAGAGGAGCAATTTTTGCCCCTGCGTTTGCAAAATGGCCTCTACATTCAGCGATATGCCCCTATGCTGCGTATTGCTATTCCTTACGGACTACTCGCCAGCTATCAGCTGCGCAAGTTGGCTGAGATTACCCGCAAATATGATAAAGGCTACGGACACTTCACCACGCGTACCAATATTCAGCTTAACTGGCCCAAGTTAGAGGACGTCCCTGATATCTTGGCAGAGCTGGCATCAGTGCAAATGCACGCCATTCAAACCTCGGGCAACTGTATTCGTAATACCACAACCGACCCCTACGCTGGCATTCACCAATCAGAGATCGCAGACCCGCGCCCTTATTGTGAGATTATCCGTCAGTGGTCGACCTTTCATCCTGAATTTGCTTTTTTGCCGCGTAAATTTAAGATTGCCGTCATCGGTACGGATGAAGATCGCGCCGCCACCCAAGTGCATGATGTCGGTCTGCATCTAAAGAAAAACGATGCAGGCGAGCTTGGTTTTGAAGTGCTCGTTGGCGGCGGCCTTGGTCGTATTCCAGTACTGGGTAAAGTTATCAATGAGTTCTTACCCCGTGAGCATTTGCTTAGCTACTTAGATGCTATTTTGCGCGTCTATAATTTGCACGGTCGCCGTGACAAGGGCAGCAAATACAAATCACGCATCAAGATCTTGGTCGATACTTTGGGCGGGCGCGAGTTTGCCAAACTCGTCGATGCCGAGTGGGAGGCGAACACCAAAGATGGCGAGCTGACGTTAACGGAGGAGAACTTTGCCACTGCCATTAGCTTCTTTAGTGAGCCTGATTATAAAGCGTTTGACGCGTTGCAAGTGCAAGCTAACTTGCAAGCGCAATTGACGGATAATAAAGACTTTGCCAATTGGTACAACCAAAACACGGTCGCGCATAAAGTTGCTGGTTACCGCGCGGTGGTCATCTCCTTAAAGGCAGGTCTCGTTGACGGCAAATACGTCCCATCAGGCGATGTAACTGATACGCAAATGGACGCTCTCGCTGATTTATCCGATACCTATAGCTTTGGTGAGCTACGCGGCACCTATCAGCAAAATCTTGTGTTTGCCGATGTCGAAGTCAACAAACTGTATGAGCTGTGGCAACAACTGGTAGAGCTACATTTAGCACGCGCTAACATTAATACCTTAACTGACATGATTGTCTGCCCGGGCTGGGATTATTGCTCGCTTGCCAATGCCACCACCCATAATATTGCTGAACAAATTGAGAATCAATTTAGCGATTTGGACTATCTCTACGATTTAGGTGATATTCGCCTCAATATGTCAGGCTGTATCAATGCCTGCGCGCATCATCATACTGGTGATATTGGTATCCTTGGCGTCGACAAAAAAGGCGAGAACTGGTATCAGATCAGCCTTGGCGGTAACTCTAGCAACGATGCCAAACTTGGCAAAATACTGGGCCGCTCAGTGCCTACCGAAGCGGTGGCGGATACCATTCAACAGATCGTTGATGTCTATGTTGAGCTGCGCGCGACCACAGATAATGACGTTGAGAGCTTTGGCGAATTGGTTGAGCGCGTCGGTATTGATCCCTTTAAGGAAAAGGTTTATGGCTAATCATCATATATTAGATAGTAAAGGCGTTGATGTGAGTATTGATGATACGTGGCAGGCGCTTGCGACAGACAACTTGCCAGATAGCATTGGTTTAAGTGAGATAACTTTACTTGAGCTGCTCCATAGACAAGAAAAACCTGAGGTCATAGTACCACTCACTGATTTACTAAGCGACAAAGGCCTACTTGCAAGCGGCCTTGTCAAAGAAGTCTATACGCTTATCGAGCAGCATTCGAGCCGTTTAGGGGTGTGGATCACCGCTGATACCGACGCTGATGTATTGAGTGCAGTCAGTGAGCTGTTATTGCAGCAGTCACTCATCGTCATCCACGTGCCCAAATTTGCTGATGGACGCAGCTTTAGCTTTGTACAAACCTTGCGTCAACTTGGCTACAAAGATGAGATACGCGTTGCTGGCGAGTTTGGCCGTGACCAAATTGCTTATCTGTTGCGCGTTGGCGTCGATAGCTTTGTACTGAGTGAACACGACGTCCATCCAGACTCTACTTTTAATATCGAGCAGGCCTTTACGGCGCTTGCTAGTAGTTATGATGGTCGCCGCGCCACAGATTTGCCTATGTTTGCAGGTGCTTAACCTTAGTATTAATTTTTATTCATCGTTTTTAAATGAACAATTGAGGAATCTACCATGAGCCAACTACACCCAAATCTTGATATCGACCAAGCCAACCAAGACTTGCAAGGCAAAACACCTGAGCAAATCGTTGAGTGGGCGCTAAGCCAAGCCAAAAACCCAATTATCACCACCAATTTTCGCCCGTATGAGTCAGCGATTTTGCATTTAGTCGCCAAACAGCGTCCTGATATCACCGTATTATGGGTAGATTCAGGCTACAACACGGATGCGACTTATCGTTTTGCGAATAAAGTTATCAACGATTTAGACCTAAACGTGGTTACCTATATTCCTAAGCAAACCGCAGCCCACCGTGACGCCACTATGAATGGTATCCCAGGTATTGATAACCCACAGCATGACGAATTTACAGAACAAGTCAAACTTGAGCCGTTTCGCCGTGCACTCGATGAGCTAAAGCCTGACGTCTGGTTCAATGCTATTCGCAAAGATCAAACTGAATTCCGCCAAGGTCTTGATGTGCTGAGCCTATCAAAAGATGGCGTATTAAAAGTCGCGCCACTATTCGATAAAAATGATGCTGATTTAGACAAGTATTTAGATGAGCACAACTTACCAAATGAGCATGACTACTTCGATCCTACCAAGGTAGAAGAAAGCCGTGAATGTGGACTGCATACTCAGCTGTAATCGTTGACAGTGACCTATCAAGCAAAAGCCCTCTCGTTATGAAAGGGCTTTTTTGTGCAAGTATCAGGCAAAAATTCGTTAACACTTATAACTTACTAACGACCGAGCACCCAACCGCTATCCATAAACACGTTCGCGCCATGCATGTAGTTGGAATCATCAGACGCCAAGAACACCGCCAGGGCCGATATTTCCTCAGGCTTGCCGGCGCGCTGAGCAGGAATACGATTTAAGCGCTCATCCTCGATGCCCTCTGTCATCGGCGTTTCGATGAAGCCCGGTGATAAAATATTTACTTTGACGCCTTGACTACCAAAATCAAATGCCAACTGCTTGGTAAATCCTAATACCGCATGCTTTGAGGTCACATAAGCAGAACCGCCTGAGCCTGCCATCTGCGTGGCTTGCGAGCCTACATTGATGTTGCTATCTTCAATAGCTTTGACGATGCGCTTGCCGTCATCCTCGCTCAGTCCAGTAACGACCACTTTTGCGCCCTCAGCGGCGTAGGCTTTTGCGGTGGCCTCCCCTAGTCCTGATGTCCCACCAAATACGATAGCGACTCTATCTTTTAATTTTGTGTCTTGTAGTTTTTTATCTTGTGATGTCATAGTCATTATCCTTATGTGAGTTATAGATTATTAAAACATCCTAGCACAGTTAACTAAGGGTCAATGTTTGCATGTGTTTAACTGCGTATAAGAGGCATCCTCTCTATTCCTATATACCGCGAAATCTCCTGCGCTTATGACAAAAATAACTATACTAATGCCAATACACACCGTGAGACTCTGCGCGCAAGCCTTCATAATATCAGTATTATTAGATTGACCTATCCTTGGTGCTGTTATGAATACTTTTCCACTGTTTTTTAAGCTCGATAACCGCAAAGTGCTGATCGTTGGTGGCGGCGATGTGGCACTACGTAAGGCCGATTTGCTCAGCCGTGCAGGGGCGCATATCACCATTTTGGCGCCTAGTATAGAGGCAGATATTCAGGCACTCCTTAGTGACGATAAGCATAGCCTCATTTATAAACACTACGATAAGTCCTATATGACAGGCGCGCGCGTGATTATCGCCGCAACCGATGATGAGGTGCTCAATTATCAGATTCATGCAGACGCCACCGCGCTGAATATCCCCGTCAATGTCGTTGATACGCCGCCGCTTTGTGATTTTATCTTTCCCGCTATCGTCGATCGCAATCCCATTGTCATTGGTATCTCCTCAAATGGCAAAGCGCCCGTGCTGG